>CAYVDV010000018.1:22527-24755 GCA_964450465.1 uncultured Saprospiraceae bacterium | reverse complement strand
TGCGGGAATTAAAAGCGATCCTGGAAGAGCCCTTCCTGGGCTGGTTGTAAATAAGTAAGCGGGGATTATCCGAGATCAACGCGCACCACAGACACGACACGGCTCAGTGCCTGCCGCACCGTTTCCGTATCCGGGTGGCGCAGGATGATGTACCCTTCTCCTTCATAATTGCCTGCGGCCTCCTGACCGATCTGGGGTATCCGGGCATCCGTGACCAGATGCCCCAGCTCCTGCTGTACGATTTCCAGCCCGCGCACGGCGCGTACACGCCCCTTCCCCTGTCCGCGCAGGTAGGCGGCGCCAACGGCATATTTCCGGACCGGCACCTCGAATGTTCCAAAAACCACCAGATGCGCCCAGGCGCGGATGGCGTCAAAATCGCAAGCCCGGCTGATCAGGGTCAGGATTTGCGCCCCGGGCGGACGAGCGGCCACCTCGGAGATGGCGATACTGCCGTCGGCGCGGCGAAACCATTCCATGTGGCTGACCCCGGTACCCATACCAAGGGTTTTCAGCGCCTGAAAGGCAGCCTGGCGGATATCGTCGAATACAGGGGCCTCCACCTCCAAAGGAAGCAACACCTGCCACTGTATCCAGGGCTCGCGCATGGCCTCCAGAGGGTTGGGGTAATAATGCGAAAGCGAGTGAAAGAGCGGCTCGCCATTCAGCGAAAAAGTATCGAAGGAATGCTCCGTACCCTGTATAAATTCTTCAAGCAGAGCGGTAGCGCCGGGCATGTTGGCCAGAGCGGCATCCAGTTCAGCCTGGTGATGTACCTTGAAAGTGGACAGGGAACCGGCGCCATCCGGCGGCTTCACCACCAGCGGAAAACCACAGACAGACGCAAACTCCGCTGCCTCCGCTTTCCCATGCACTTCCCGGGAGCGCGCACAGGGCAAACCCGCCTTCCGGAACAACTCTTTCATGCGTTGCTTATCCCGAAAGTTGCGGACAGCCTCCACACTCATCCCTTCAATGCCCAGCCGCTCACGGGTTTGCGCCAAGGGTACCTGCAGGGCCTCCACGGCGCCGATCAAACGGTGTACAGTCCCTTTTTCTTCCCGCAGTGCCGTGGCTGCCCGGGTAAGCGTCTCCGTATCAAAAACATCCGCCACCTGACGGAACGCAACCAGACGGGTCTGAATATCCGGCGGTAAAAGCGTCGCCGGCTCTTGTGAGATCAGGCCAAATTGAATATCCGGCATACCGCTCAGTACATCGATGAATTTAACAGCGTTGGCGGTATAATTGGGGCAGGCGTAAATAATGAACGGCATAGGCGACTAATCAAACGGGTTTGTTTAAACAGGCCCGGAAATATAGGTCTTTTTGTCGCTATGCACCGGCACCGGTGAAATTTTTCCTGTTCACCATTTGAGGCAGGCAAAGGGGATAACCCCCATTAAAGTACCTTCGTATGAAATATCCCGTTGCGCAAACGGATGGTATCGGGCGCGCCGGAATAGGGGCGTTGTCTTACGATAAACGTTGCCTCGAAGGCGCCTTTGACTTCCCGGGTAAGCGTATCATAGGAGGTGATCGTCACAAAACTGGAACTATCGGCTTCCAACACATCGTAATAACCGAGTAACAGGTCATAGTCGTTGAAGAAGTAATTGGAACCAACCAGTCCGTCGTCAACCTGAATTGAAGTGTTGCTCAAAGGATAAGCGCCCTCTTGGGCGGGGACTTTTATTATACCACACTTTTCTCTTTTAAAGCCCAATTCGTCAACCTGTGTGAAATTAAAATTCAACTTGTCTTTAAATTTAGGACTTATAGATACAGAAGGCAGTGCAGTCCAAGGTACGCCATTTTTGTCAACGGTTACAGTGCCCCAGTAAGGATTCTGTTCTTCCGGGATTTCAGATCCTTTCTTACAGGAAACGGCCAACAATAAAAGGATCGCTATGAAGTAATTAAGTATATTTATCATTATATGGAAGGAATTACAAGAAGTAAGTGTCTATCGGATACAGGTAAATAGTATTGTTTTATTTATCCGTTCACTATTAATGTGCACCCAATAGCTTCCCTGAGGAACGATTAAACAATAAGGTCACGGTTTTGGGCCCCACCTTTCCGCCGCTGCCGGAACAACCAGTACCTCCTCCCCCACCCCAAATTGAACTCCGGACAAAACCGCCCCAGAAAGAGCCGTCCTGCTCGCAAGACTGTCGGTTTGCCAGCCCTCAAAGGCCCAACGGTGCGCAAAGGGGATCCCGGCC
>CAYVDV010000018.1:0-22427 GCA_964450465.1 uncultured Saprospiraceae bacterium | reverse complement strand
ACTGTCGGTTTGCCAGCCCTCAAAGGCCCAACGGTGCGCAAAGGGGATCCCGGCCACTGTTTTATAGTCCAGATAACGGATCATTCGCGGTGTTTTGGCCGCTTCTTCCGCAGACGGATGCCCAAAGGTCGTCACGTAGGCTGCTGCACGCACCAGACCCTTTTCCCGGTCGGTAAACACCGCAAACCAGTCCTTCGGCGTGTCTCCCGTGCCGGGCTCAAATGAAAGCCGGACTACGGCACAGGACCGCCCGTCCACCGTACGATCCGGCAGGGTTTGCCAATGGGTTCCCGGGTCGCTGAGTTTATACGGCAGGCAGGAGAAGTAATGCCAGGCGCGCAAATCATAGCGCGTTTGCTGCGCATCGAGCGTATCGCCGGCAACAGGCAACAACCAGACATAACGGCTGTCCCACCAGGCCTGGCTGCCGGAAGCATACCGGATATAAATCTCCGAGCCATCAACGCGCTGGACAAGATGGGCCTTTTGCTCCGGGTGCTTGCTCCACATAAGGTCGAGAGCGATCGTTTGCTTGGGCGGCAACTCCGCTTTGTGATGGCCGCCTTCGGTCAGCCGGATTGCCGCTGGTTTGGCGTCGCCAGCAATATCAGCCGGCTGACTGAAGTCCACTGGTGGATCATCCGCGCAGCCGGCTGCAAGAAGGAGCATACACAAGTACAACAGACCACTTGCAGCAGTTATTTTCATAGCATTGGTTTCCAACAGACAAAAACAATATAGCTCAAGTTGTGACCTATTTATTATTCGCCAACTTTCAACCGGATCCCCTCCGAATGGCTGGTGAATTCCGGCGCATACATACACTGCAGCGTCGTAATGCCATTGGAGAAATCACCGCGGTGGTTAACCACCATGGGATACTCCAGGACAAAGGTGCCGCGCGGCAGATAATCAATAAAGAAATGCGTCGCAAGGTCGCGGGTACTTTCATAATAACCCAGCCCACCCTGCCAGCGGTAGCCGCTGAGCACATTGACCGGTTCGAAGCCGCTTGCGCGCATGTCTTTCAGATGGACAAACTCCATAGCCCGGTCCACCCGGATCTCGATACGGACTTTAAGTTTGTCGCCGGGGTGCAAGGTGTTGCCCTCATTGAGCGCGGTTAGTTTGGGTCCGGTATCTGTATTTTCTTCTTTATACACCTGTTTGACGATCGTCAGCGGTGTCTTTTTGAAGGACTGGATCTTGTCCAGATCTTCAAAATACTGCCAGTAGGCAGCGCCCCACACGATATTGCTGTTCGGGTTTTCAACCTTGATTTCCGCCCAGGAAGGTTTCACTTCGGCGCCGGACCAGCTTTCTTTGAAATAACCCGTTCCGGGCTCATACTCCGCAGGCTGAAGCGTTTTTCCGCCCATTTTTACCAGTACCGGTTTGTTGTTCAGCAGCCAGTTATCCCCGTGCAGGAGCAGGGCATACACGGCTTCGGCGGTGGCCTTGGTGCTTTCCCAGCGGTTGGTCTGTTTGTTCTTCAAGAGCCATATCCGCAGTTCCTCCACGGCTTTCGGGTCGCTGGCCACTTCGTCAAATACTTCCACCATGAGCGCCTGGGTTTCCACCGGCAATTGGTACCAGTACATACCCCAGTCGAAAGGCCAGTACATGCCCAGTTCTTCCTTCACCAGCGCGCGTTCGCGCAGGCTGGCCACGATCTTTTCTGCACTGGCCGGACGGTTGAAGCGCTTCAGCGCCAGAGCAAGCATACCCTGCTCGTACAAGCCCCGTTTAAGCCAGTATTGTTCGCCCTGGCCCAGGTAATAGGCCGTGATCTTGTCCACTGTGCCGATCGGGTAGAACGAACGGGCATAGAGATAGTGAATGATCATCCCGTCCAGATGGTCCGCTTCCCAGGTAGTCAGGCCTTTTTGTACCTCCCGTTCGAGATCGCGATAGCGCTGCTGCACCTCGCGCTCGCAAAAGCCGAGGGCATTTTTGATCATATTATCCGTACGCGGATCATTCTGCGCCGGGAAAGCCCCGAGTTTATCCAAATGGCCGAAGCCTGCGACGATATGCTGCGTGATGTACCAGCTCTCCCGGCCACCGGGAAACCAGGGCCAGCCGCCGTTGCCGGACTGCCCTTCTTTCAGGCGATCCAGCACCCGTTCCTGTTCGTCAGCCATGCGGTTGAGGTCGAACAACAAAGCGATGTTCTGTTTTTGCTGTTCTTCACTTTGGGCTTCAAGGACCCAGGGCGTTTCTTCCAACAGGGCTGTTTTCAACTCCTGGTTTTTGCTCAGGTTCGATTTCAGGGCGTCACTGCCGGTGACTTTCCAGCGATCGTACACCCGGCGCAGGCTGGGTAGTTTCTGCGTCACGCTGGAAGCGAGGGTATTGGCATAAAAGCGGCTGAACAGCTGTTCGTAGCACTCGTGCGGGAACTCCATCAGGTAGGGCAATGACTGCACGGCATACCAGGCCGGGTTGCTCGAAAACTCCAGGGTGTACCGGTGCGTGCGGAGTGTGGAAGAGCGGGAATTCTTCAGATTGTCGAACACCAGCGATTTCGACTGGTTGCCGCGAACGGCAATTGGCAGCGTCTCGGTGACCAGCATCCGGTTGGTCAGGACCGGAAGGGTATTTTCCTCGCCATCGCGAAAAACCGGCCCACCGGGGCGGGGTTCCCCTTCGGCAAATACCTGCCAGGTAAGTCCATCCACTTTCCCTTCGGGAACACTCAGGCGCCAGTACAGGGGCGCCGACTGGCCGGCCGGTACCGTAAACCGCACGGTTTGCAGGGCCTCCGTCAAGCCGAACGCCTGATCCGCAGGCTGCATAGTGGCTGCGTCGAACAGTTTAAGGGAGGCAGTCCCGCTGACGGGTTGATCCGACAGGTTGCTGACCTTTGCAGAAAACTCGATCTGATCCCCTTCGCGCAGAAAGCGCGGCGGATTGGTCAGGATCATCAGTTCCTTCTGGGTCACTACCGTTTTTTCAGAAACCGCCCATTCGAGTTCTTTCGTGTGTGCAAAAGCAAGCAGTTTCCAGCGCGTCAGGGCCTCGTTCATGGTGAATTTCAACACCACATTGCCTTCCGCATCGGTATGCAGTTCCGGGAAGAAAAACACCGTTTCGTTCAGATTGCGTCGCGGAGAGGGGGGAGGCACCTCGCCTGCAGGGGCCACTGCTACCGGTTCTTCCGGCGCCGCTTCATCTGCAGACATACGGGCTGCCGCATCGCCGTTGGCCATTTTAGCCATGGCAGGAGCAGCATGCGGCACACCATCGTTCCGGACGATCTGGACCTGTTCTTCATACGTCTCGGGGTCGAAGGTTAGGATCGTGTCAACGCCCATTCGAACGCCATCCATATAATACAGATTACTGCCGCCATACAAGGGAAATCCGAACCAGTTCAAGGTGCGATAAGAGCGGTAATCCGGTTGAGGGATGCCGGGCTTCCGCTCGAAACGGTTATCGCCATTGGCCAGACTAAACCCGTTGTCGCCGAAATTGACCTTTGGGAAGTTCCTGGGAAAACGTATGCCTGCCCAGTTGTGCGGCAGGAACTGGTCCAGCGAAGCATCGTATAGCGCTGCCACCAATTCAGCCGCCACGCGTTCTTTTTTGGGGCCGCTGATCCGGATGCGCCATTCTTCCTTGTCGCCCGGAGCAAGTTTGTCGCGAAAGGTCTCGTAGCTTATGTTCAGGTCTTTATTGCTCCAGGGGACGTAAACCGTCATTGACCCAAGGCTGTAATAGCGGTTGTTTTTTACAGCAAATCCCGTTGCATTAATACCGCCGCGATCGCTCTCCTGCACCGGCAGCTCGACCGGAACTGCGCCGCGCACGTCGAGCCAACGCAAGGGCAAGGGTGCTCCCTGACGGTCATGGGCAAACAGGAAAAAGAGCCGGTCGGCTGCCCCGCCTACCCAGATGCGCGCGGTTTCGCCGGGTTCGCAGCTGCTTTTTTCCAGCTTTGCCGCCGGCGATTCGAAACGGGAAGAGGGATCGTTGGCGCTCCACACGCGGACGATCCGTTTGATCTCGATGGCTTCGCCAAAAGGATCCTCTGTTTTCAGCACAATCTGGTAATATCCGTTGCGCATTGCACCGGTGTACAGGTTGACTGCTTTATCCGTGGCGGTATTAAAACCGACCGACCGGGCTTCGCCGGATTTGGGCCATTTATCCGGCTTGTCTTCTCCATTCCAGGCATACTCCGGAAAGTCCCTCCGGAAATCGGCTTCCGGCAGCACCGGTTTGTCCGGATCGCCCCAGTACCGTTTAACAAAAACTTGTGCAGGTTTTTGCAGCGCCTGGACTTCGATCGTACCCGCAGCTGCCTGAAACTGCCCGGCAGTATTCGCAGTCTGGATCCCGACCTTGCGCAGGCTGTCCAGTTCGATTTCGGGGGGCAGATTGAAGTCCACGTCCAGGGCGACATAGCCGGCCGACACCTGGGTTTGGTTGCTGCGGGTCTCACCGGTTATATCCGTCACATCTACGCTGACCCTGTAATCGAACAGGGGTTGATCTTTTTTGGGAATTGTGCGGTCCGGAAGCGCTTGAAATGCGATTTCGAAACTGCCGTCGGCGCCGGTCGTTGCCACGCCGTTGGCGATCTCCATAGTTTCGGAATAGACCGGGCGCCGCCAGCTCCACCAATCCCACCAGGGGAAGCGTGTTTCGCGCACCACCCGGTAGCGCAGCTGGGCGCCGTCTACGCTGCTGCCGGCATAGTTTTTAGCCTCGCCGCGCACAGTAATGGTATCATTTACGCGGTAGGCGCCTTCCACCGGTTTGAAACTGACCTCGAATTTCGGGCGCTTGTACTCCTCTACATTAAACCAGGCCGCGCCGTCCAGTTCTTCCGCCCGGATACTCATGCGGCCGGTCAGTCCGCCGACCGGCGCCGCGAAAGCCCCGTTGAAGGTGCCGTATTCGTTGGTTTTCAGGTTCAGGGTGCCTTTTTCCTGGTAATTTGCATCGTAAAAATGGACCGTCACCGACGTATTCGGCACAATCCGGGGATAATCTTTTTGATTGCGCTGGAGCACTATGCCTTTGAAATACACCGTCTGACCAGGGCGATATAGCGACCTGTCGGTAAAAAACTGAACCTCGCGGGGGCGCTCTCCTGGTTCACCCCGGTAACCCCGGTAGTGCTCGCCCAGCCAGAGGGTGTCCCCGTTCTGACTGAGCCGGATGCTGAATGACCGGCGGGTATCAATTTGAGGGATCATTATGCCTTCCCGGTCGCTCCGGATCTGTTTGATCAGGTTCCGTTGGTTGCGGCGTTCATTTTGATTCCAGCGCATTTCAAAACAATCGCCCTGTACACCTGCCTGGGGGGCTCCCGTTTCGCGGTCCACAATGGCAAAGCGACTGTCGCCATCATAGGAAATAGAAATGCCGGCCAGGCGGGAACAAACCATGGGTGCAAAACTCACCGGGAAGCCATCGGCGTCGAAGGTTTCCGAGGCAGAGACCAGGACAAAATAGCGCCCTGCCGGAAGTGGATCCACTTTGATCTCCGTGCGATGTTGATGATAATCACCCGGATCGATGAGCGTCCAGCTTCGCTGTTGTATAGCAGGCAGGCCGTTCAGAAAATTCAGGCGCTGATCCCATTCCACCTGACCGAAAACATCGGGGTCATTGGGCACCTGGACCACCTTTGTCCAGATCCTGGACAGGTTTTTATACGCCACAGAAACCAGCAGCGGTTTTTGCGGCAGCCCGACGTATTCCACATTCAGGTCGAGCGAAGGTTGACGCAAATCAAAGAGCAACGCGGCACATTGTTGTGCCCCAAAACTGCCCGGATGGCGCCGAATGGCATCTTCGCACTCGGTTACCGCCTGCCGGAGCAGCTCCCTGTTGGACTCCGGTTGCCGGCTGTCCTGTTCGATCCAGGCCTGTGCAAGCTGATAAACGATCTCTGCATCCGAGGGATGGTTGTAGTGGGTTTTATGCAGGATGGCCAGCGCCTGGCGATAGCGTTCGTCCTTGTCTTCCAGTACGGAATTATTTTTCACAAATTCCAGGCGCAGCAAGTCAGCGTCGATCAGGGCCGCCTCCTGCCCTTCCGGCTGGTGCGCAGCGATAAGTCGCTGGAACAGTTGAACGGCCAGCCATTTTCCGGAAGTGGTATCGCGACTTTCGAAACGGAAACGGACAAAGTCCGGCGCCGGGTCGAAGGCCTGTGGCTGATCGAGATAAAATTTATAGGCGGGTTCGGTGAGGAAACTGCTTTCGTCGGAAAAATAGGTCAATGCCCGGTGGCCCAGCAAATCGAACAGGGTTGGCCGCAGGGCTTCCCTGCCAACCGAGTCGGCATGGCCCGGCTGGGAGATATCGCGCAGGTAATCCACGGTTATTGCGCGCAGCGCGGGTTCATCAGCCACCGATGCCAGGTAAAATTGCCGGGCGCGGCGTTCGATCTGTTCCGCCGACCAGGTGAGGATATCGCCGCCCTCGCCATCGGGGACCGGGGTGCGGTCCTGGATGTCCCATCCCTGGTTTTGCAAATAAGTGCGGTATAACTCCCCAAGGAGGCTCTGCAGCACGGCGCGCTCGGGATTGCGCGCCGTCTTTTCTTCGTTTTCCAGGATCTGAACGGCTTGGACAAAACCATCTTCCTGGAGCATGGTGGTGTATTTGCCGCGGAAGAGGAGGGTCTTTATAGTCTGGGCTCCGTTGCGATCGGCTTTTGCGCGGGCATACAGCGCTTCGGTGCGCTCCAGGGCGCTTTTAAACAAGCCCTGCCGTTCGAGGCTGTCGATCGTTTTCCATTCCGGCACATAGTCACCGGTTGGGGTGGCGGATGGTTCTGGCATAATGGTAGTGGTGGGTTGGCCGGTCGTTTCAGCCGGTGTTTTTTGCGCGTATTTGCAATAGGCAAAAGACAGCGTCAGCAGCAGAATAAAAGAGCGCAGCAAATTGGATTGGATATGGGTCATGGCGTAAATGGTTTAGGGTATTAGACAGCCCGTAACCGGGATGCGGTTGGGGAGGGGGATTACATAATTTAACGTGAATTTTGGATAGATTCGGAGCGGAATAGCCGCAGCGCGGCGAAATATCTGTAGAAAGAAGCACAAAATCTGTTGTTGAGGTGCAGCGCACCGAAATATGTTACGGTGCGCTGCACCTCCACGGTAGATCACTTTCCTTTTTGCTACATACATTTCGCCGCGCTGCGGCTAAAAAATTGATTGTAAGCAGGTTAAAAATCCCCTTATCCAAAATTCACGTTATTTTAGGGGGACTGAACCTATTAATTACCGCCAAGACGCCAAAACGCGAAGGAGTATACTCCACGTCCAAGCATCCTGGCGGCAAATGCATTGTATTGTGTAAACGTGCCGGATTACCCGAACATCGCTTTGTCAAACCGTTCGGCTACTTCTTTCCAGTTGATCACGCTGAAAAATGCGCCGATATAATCGCCGCGTTTGTTTTGATGCTTCAGGTAATACGCGTGTTCCCACACATCAATGCCCAGGATGGGGGTGCCGGGTTTGGCAGCGATCTGGAGCATCATGGGATTGTCCTGGTTTGGCGTAGTCGTCACGAACAAACCCTTGTCCTTACCTACGCACAGCCAGGCCCAGCCGGAGCCGAAAACACTCTTTGCGGCATCGGAAAAGGCATTTTTGAACTGGTCGTACGAGCCGAAGTTGGTGTTGATGGCCGAGGCCAGCTGCCCTTCCGGGTTGCCGCCGCCGTTGGGCGTCATAACCTGCCAGAAAAAGGAGTGGTTCCAGTGGCCGCCTGCATTGTTGCGGATCTTCTTGTCGGCGTCGGCCGTCGTAATGCGAGCCACGATGTCGTCCAGTTCGTATTCCGCATATACCGTGCCCTTGACCGCTTCATTCAGGTTGTTGACATATCCCTGATGGTGCTTGCCGTGGTGGATCTCCATCGTCATTTTGTCGATATAGGGTTCCAGGGCGCCCGTTTCATAAGGCAACGCGGGCAGAGTGAAGGGTGTGGTGCGGCGGAGTTTGGGCGGCGGGATCGTCATGGCAGCAGTGCCGTTGGCGGATTTTTGTCCGGTTTTACAAGCCTGGATTAAGGGAGCTACAGCAGCGCCGATACCAAGGAGTAAGCCGGTTTTCAGAAATGTACGTTTTTCCATATTTATTATAATTTGTAGTTTACGCGAACTGAGGCAAATTAAACACAATTCCCGCGGTCCGCTTTTCTTTGCAACGACTATATTTGTTTTTCATTTTATTGTAACCCGCCTCTTACCATGAAATATAACACCATTATCTGCCTGCATGTTTTCCTGCTGGGCCTTAGAATCGCCCATGCCCAACCGGGAAACCCGGATCCATCCTTTGGAAAGAACGGCGAAGCCCGGATCAATCTTGCCTATTCACAAGACCACGCTACCAGCGTAGTGGTACTCCCCGACGGGAAGGTCTTAATCGGTGGCCACACGAATTATGGCGACGATTACCGGTTTGCGCTGCTTCGCCTGCTGCCCGATGGCTCACCTGACCCGGATTTTGGCACAAAGGGCTTTCGCATGGAACCTCTGTTGCTGGCAAATACGGCGTCGGCCATTGCTTTGCTGCCAGATGGACGAATCCGCCTGGGCGGAAACTATGGGCTCCGGTTCAAATCTGTGCAGTACAAGCCAGATGGCACACTGGATTCCACCTACCGGTTCCAGTCATCCCACAGCATTACCCCCTACAGTTACAGCCAGGCATACGCTATGGCCGCACTTCCGGATGGCGCCAGTTTCCTGGGCGGGCGTACGGATCCGAATAATTCAGATTTGAAGTATGCCCGCTATGCATTGCTTAAATTAAGACCCACTGGGGTGCCGGACAGCACGTTCGGCCAGGATGGACACATAACTCAGATCGTTGGAGGTTATCCGTCGGAGATCAAGGCGCTGAGTATCCGGCCCGACGGCAGGATTCTGGCCACCGGTCATTTTAACGGCAACCAGCAGCACGACATCGCCGTAGTGCAGTACCTGCCCAACGGAACTATTGACAGCACCTTCGGGCTGAACGGGCAGGTTAACCTCGCCTTCAATCCGCTTTCCGACGACCTCGCAGGCGCCGCCGTTTTACTGTCCGACGGCCGGCTAATCACCGGCGGCTCCTCCCGCATAAGCAGTAACCGCGACTTTCTGCTCTGCAGCCTCCTCCCAAATGGCGGGCCCGACCCGGCCTTCGGCCAAAACGGCCAGGCGCGGGTATATGCCGGCTTTGGCAACGACCACTGCACCGCTCTTGCCCTGCTGCCCGACGGCAAAATACTGGCAGCCGGTATTGCCCAGGGCGCTACCGACGATGACTTTGCTGTTGTCTGCCTGCTGCCCGATGGCCAGCCCGACCCGGCCTTCGGCCAAAACGGACGGGTGATCGTGCCGGTGGGCATGGGCAACGACACCTGCCGGGCCATCGCCGTGCAGCCCGACGGGCGGATCATTCTGGTGGGCAGCGCAATTAGCGCATTTCGCTCCGATATTGCAGTGGTGCGGCTGCTTCCCGACGGGAGCCTGGACAGCAATTTTGGCACGGACGGCAAGATTTTGGTCAATTATGGCCACTATTTCAACAGATTACACAATACACTGATCCTGCCCGACGACAAAATACTGGTCAGTTCTCAAGGTTATAATTACGATCTCGAACGGTCCTATTCAGAAATCACCCGGCTGCTACCGGATGGACAGGTTGACTCCACATTTGGTCAAAATGGCTTTATTACCCTGAGTTCGGATTACCAATACAGCAGTTTTACCGCCATGGCCCGGCAAACAGACGGAAAGATCCTGGCTGGCGGCTCGATCACTGTAAAAAACGGATTTAACAGCGATATCGCCATTTACCGGCTGCTGCCGGACGGGGAAATTGATACTGCTTTCGGCGTACAGGGCAAGGCGCAAACCGATTTTTTTCAACGGCACGACAATATCAATGCCCTGCTCCAACTCCCCGACGGCAAAATCCTGGCAGCCGGCTCGGTGGAAGACATGGTGGATTACAAGGACCGGATGGCGATTGTCCGGTATTTGCCAGACGGAACCCTGGATCCTTCCTTTGGCGACAATGGCGTCCGGATCATCCATTTCGGAAACTCCGGCAGCTACGCACGTCAGATCTATTTACAGGAAGACGGGAAAATACTGCTGTGCGGCGCCATTTCCGATTTTTTCGGTTCCTACAACGCCGTTTTGGCCCGGTTGATGCCGGACGGATCGCCGGACCTCGCCTTTGGCGACAATGGCACAGTTAAACTGCCCTATGACTCCGGAATAAAATATCAGGCTTTTTTTGATGTATGCACGCAAACAGACGGTAAGATCGCGGCAGTGGGTTTCGAAGAAGAATCGAATAGCCCGTATTCAGCATCAAAAATGCTGATGGCCCTTTTTCTGCCCAATGGCACACCTGATGCCAGCTTTGGAAACGGCGGGAGGCAGATCCTTTCCTATGGCGGCAGCGCCAATAATCTGCTACGAGACAACCAGGGCAATTTACTGGTTGCGGGAAGCACCTGGGACGGCGACGACCGGGATTCGATCGTATTGTTCCGCTTTCGACCCGATGGCAGTCCGGACCGGTGCTTCGGTCAAAACGGGAAAATAGTATGGTCGCCAACCCAGTTCGTCGCCTATTACTTTTTTAACTCGGCGCTGGGACTACAAAGCAACGGAGAGATCATTCTGGCCACTACCTGGAACGAGCGACAGGAACACGACCTCTTTCTGGCCCGCTTCCACGGCGGCCCCAGTCCGGAACTGCAAATCGCTATCCATGACGAGCCGGGCGTGTTTATAGACTACGCCACTGTCCTCATTAATGACCAATGCCAGCCCAGGCAACTGCCACTGGCCTGCGTACCCGATTCGCTCTGTCTTTGTCATGAGGATGTAACCGAGATCACGCCCCGGCACAATACCTACTGGATCAACGGCATCAGCACCTTCGATGTGTACCGGATCAACAAGTTCATTCTGGGGCTGGAACCCTTCGATTCGCCCTACAAAATGATTGCCGCCGATGTGAACCGCAGCAACAGCATTACGCCGCAGGATTTTATCCTTCTTCGCCGACTGATCCTGGGCCTGATCGACACCTTCCCCAATAATACCAGCTGGCGGTTTGTGGATCAGGACTTTGTTTTTCCGGACCCTGCCAATCCTTTCGGCACCGGTTTTCCGGAAAGCATAGCCCTGCAACCGGACAGCCCGGACAGCCTGGCCCGCTTCGTAGCAATTAAGATCGGCGATGTGAACAACGACCACATTCTGGATTGCAGCACGCCGGATCCCGGCAATGACCGGGCTGTCGCGAACTGCACATTGGTCCCGATGCAAACGGCAGACCCGGGAATCTGGCAGGTTGCACTGGTAAGCCGAACTGCGGGCAACTGGGCGGCTGTGCAAGGCAGCTTGCGCTTCAACCCACGGCAGCTGAGCTGGCTGGGGGCGGATCTGAAGGGCCTCCCGGACGCCGGCAATGAGTGGGCCGCCATGCCGGATAAATCGGACGATGAGGTTCGATTCTCCTGGTTTGCCCCCGACGGGACATCTTCCGAAATAAAACCCGGCGACACCCTGTTTTCCCTGCGGTTTTTTCGCCTGGAAAACACGCAAGACCGGTCTCCGGAACTTTCTCCGGCCGCAGATTTCCGGAATGCAATTTTCCTGCCTGACGGGACTGCCCAGCCGCTGTCTTTCGCATCGGAAATGCCAGCGAACCCGTCCGATGCCTTGCAGGCAAGGGTTTTACCCAACCCAACAAACGGCGCTACGGCGTTGCAGTGTTTTTTGCCCGAAGAAGGGGCATTTACATTTCAGTTAATGGATCAAACCGGCCGCGCTGTTTTGAAAAAAGTCGTTTGGCTGCCTCACGGAAAACAGACTATACCGTTGCAAGAGAGCGCAGATCTGCCGGCAGGAGTATATGGATGGTTGCTTTCTGACGCAAAAGGGAATCGTACGCAAGGGAAATTGCTGCGGTTATAGGGGAAAGTCATACCGTGCGCTGCATGACGTCAAAAATCTGGTAAAAGTCCTCTTTGGTCAGGGAATAGATGGAGTTCTTGCCATCGCGCCGCACCTCCAGAATATCTTTATCCTTGAGGATACGGAGGTGATGGGAGGCCACAGCCTGCTCGATGCCCAATTCCTCGTAGATCTCGGTTACGGTCATAGATTTGCGTTCGAAGAGCATTTCAATAATGAGCAGCCGGATCGGATGAGCGATTGCGCGCAGCGTTTCGGTGGCATCTTCAAGAAATTTCAGGTCGTGTTTCGTCTCCATATTGATCCGGTGCTTCCGGTTTTTCCATACACTAACGTATGGATATATTTATATAGTACAACAGTAAAAAACGGAAAAAGTGCATAGTTGCCGAAATTTCAACGAACAATTTCCCTCATGGCCGCATTAAACAGGCAAAAACGAGGCCAGACCAGTAAATAGCCCTATTTTTGCCCCATGCCCATTATACCGACAAAAGAAATGAACCAGGAACAACATAAAGAGGACTTGCCCGATCAGGAAAAAACAGAACCGGCCGAAGTTGAGTTGAACGCCGAAACGGAACCTTCCGATCTGGAAAACGATGAAACGGATGAGCAAAACGCCAACGACGACTGGTATGAGCGTCAGGAGTTTGTTGCCGATCCGAAACAAACGTTGATCCGGCTGGACAAATTCTTGATGGACCGGTTAAGCAACCGTTCCCGGAGCAAGGTGCAAACGGCCATCCGGGCTGGCACGGTGAAAGTGGACAACCTGGATGTCAAGCCGAATTACAAAGTCAAGCCCGGCAACCATATCAGTATTGTCTTGCCCAAAGGGCTGGAGGAGGTACACAGCATCACTCCGCAAAATATTCCGCTGGACATTGTGTACGAGGATGAGGACTTGATGGTGATCAACAAGCCCTACAAAATGGCCGTGCATCCGGGCGTAGGAATTCCGCAAGGTACCGTGGTGAATGCGGTGGTCTGGCATCTGCGCGAGCAAATTGAAAACCTGCCGGTAAAAGAAGGCAATGAAGCCGACCGGGCCGGTATCGTACACCGGATCGACAAAGACACCACCGGACTAATGGTGATCGCCAAGAAGGAGTTTGCCATGGTCCATCTCGCCAACCAGTTTTTCCAGCACACCATCGAGCGGAAATACTGGGCCCTGGTTTGGGGCGACTTGAAGAGGGACTCCGGAACCGTGATCGGCAATATCGGACGCAATCCGAACGATCGCAAACTGTTCATGGTATTCCCGGAGGGCGACGATGGCAAATACGCCGTGACGCACTGGAAAGTCCTTGAGCGTTTTTATTACGTCACGCTCATCGAATGTCAGCTGGAAACCGGCCGCACGCACCAGATCCGCGTCCACATGAAGTCAATCGGCCACACGCTTTTTGGCGACCCGCGCTATGGCGGCAACCAGATCCTGAAAGGCACACTTTACTCCAAATACAAGCAGTTTGTGGAAGGCCTCCTGGCCATCCTGCCCCGGCAGGCCCTGCACGCCAAAGTGCTGGGATTTACCCATCCGCGGACCGGCGAGCACGTGCGGTTCGAATCGGAGCTGCCACAGGACATGCAAACGGTGCTGACCAAATGGCGCAATTATGTTCATTCGCGCAAAGAACTGTTGTGAACCATGGATCAATCACATCCCGTTATCAAGAGCGAATTCCTGGAGGATATCCTCCGGCCTAAGCGCATTGTGTTCATTGTCAACCCAAAGGCAGGCACCAACCTGCAGAAACATATCCGGCAAAGCGTAGAGCAACACCTCGACCACCGCCGGTTCATTTACGGGATCTGGCACACGGAAAGAGCGGGGCATGCCGCCGAACTGGCCCGTAAAGCACGGGAAGAAGCCTACGATATCGTGGTAGTAGTGGGCGGCGACGGCTCGATCAATGAAGTGGCTGCCGAACTGCTCCATACGGATATGATCCTGGGGGTCATCCCCGCCGGATCGGGCAATGGCCTGGCCATGCACCTGGGGTATGGCAGAAGCCTGGACTTGGCCGTACGCAAATTGAACACCGCTACCGTCCAAACGATCGATTGCGGCCGCCTCAACGGCCGGCCGTTTATCAATGTGGCCGGCATTGGTTTTGATGGACTGGTATCCAAACACATGAAAGGCAGCAACTGGCGCGGCTTTTTTGCCTATTTCCTCAAGTCGGTCCGCGCAGGACTGTCCTATACCCCCCGTATTTGCACCATCCAAACGGAAGACCGGACCTTCTCGGACAAGTGCTTTGTAATCACCGTCGCCAATGGATCGATGTATGGCTATGGCTTTCAGATCGCTCCGGATGCCCGCCTCGATGACGGTCTGTTTTCCGTGGTAATTTTCAAAGATGTGCCGCGCTGGCAATATTTTGCGGCCATTCCATCCAGTCTGAACGGCCGGCTTTACGAAGCGGGCTTTGTGGAACATTTTTCAGCCCGGCAGGTCAGAATATCCTGTGAAGGGGTCAACTATGTGCATGTCGATGGCGAAAGCATCGAATTGCAGGGCGACCTGAAGTTTGAAATGCTCCCCGGAGCCCTGAATGTTCTGGTACCGGTAACCGAAGATAAACAAGCAAGCAACTATGTCCAGGAACAAACGCAATGACTCCGGCGGCTTTGTGTTCTCCACAAACCCGGATTTTGAATCCCCGGAAGAAAATGAATCCGAAATGAATTTACCCAACGACAAACAGGTGCTTCGCGTCTGGCTCGAACGCGGAAAAGGCGGCAAGGAATCCACGGTCGTTAAAGGCTACCTCGGCGCAGCCGACAAACTGGCCGAACTCGCCAAAGTCCTTAAAAACAAATGCGCCGCCGGCGGCAACGCCAAAGACGGGGTGATCATCGTCCAGGGAAACCACCGCGATAAAATAGTACAACTGCTTCAGGATCTGGGATATTCCAATACCAAAAAAGCCGGTGGATAAGTTTGGGAAGAAATAATAAATATATGACGATACTGCCCGCAAACAGCATTTGGCCGGCTCTTTTTCTGACATCCATGAGCCTCCTGTTTGTTTTTTGCAACCCGGCAAAGCGAAGTACCGCCGGCAGGCCTCCGGTCAGGCCCGGTACAGAACGCCCCGGCGCCGCCCCCGGGAAATATGAACCCATGGATACCATTCGATGGGCGCCGGCGCCGGTTACTGCTCCACCTATCAAGGATGCAGCGACCGTTCCCGTGCAAAAACCCTACGCGGGACAAACCTATCGTCTGGCAATCCTGTTGCCGTTTCTAACCGACCAGGCCGACCCCGAAGGGCAATCGGTGCCGGAAAAAAGTAGCCTGGCCCTGCAGTTTTACGGCGGCGCCAGCCTGGCGCTGCAAAAACTGTCGACCGAAGACGGGATGAACCTGAGCGTGGATGTGCTCGACACCCGGATCAACGACAGCGATTTCCAGCGCCTTTTCCGCAACCCCAGGCTGGACCAGGCGCAGGTGCTTATTGGCCCCATCCGCGCCAGCCACGTCAGCCTGATGGCCGAGCGGATCAAACAGACCCACCAGATCCTGGTATCGCCGGAGAGCCCCAATATGGATCTCACGAGCAGCAACCCGGATTTCATACAGACCAATCCCTCCCTTCGCGCCCATTGCGCCGCCATCACCCGCTATGTGTTGCAACACCACCCCGCCGAAGCCGTCACCCTCGTCAGCAAACAACGGGAAGCCGACCGCCTCCCCTTTTTCCAGCGCGCCAACCCTGCCGCCCAAAAACCGTTTGCCGAACTGGTCGTGCCCGACAATACCAGCTCTTTTGACAATATTGACCTGAAACCCTACCTCCGGCCGGGCCGGACTGCCGTCTTTATCTTGCCTACCTGGGCCAGCCAGGACTTTGTCATGGCCTTTTTGCGCAAATTAAAGGCTGCAAAAGGCAATACTGAGGTGGAAGTGTACGGCATGCCCCAATGGACGAACTTTGAGAATATCGAACCGGAGTATTTCACCCAATTGAATGTTCATATTTCCTCCGCGTCCTATGTGCCCCGCGATTCGGAGGAGGTCCGGGCCTTCCGCCAGGCCTTTTACACGGCGTTTGGCACAATTCCCGATGAAGATGCCTTCAACGGGTACGATGTAACGCTTTTTACCGGCCGCATGCTGAAAAAATACGGGCTTAGTTTCCCCAAACAACTGGCCGCCGCAGAACAATTTGACGGGCTGCACAACAATTTTCAGTTTGCCAAGGTGTTTTCCACGGCACCGGATCCGGCCGTCATGAGCGACCGCCTGGATCAGTACGACTATGTAGAAAATATCTATGTCCACATCCTGAAATATCAGAACTACCGGTTTGTGCCGGTGGACTGATGCAAGACTGACCTGTTATGAATCCGGAACGCGAACAAAAAATCCGTGACGTCATTCGATGTAGCCAACCCGACTTGACGGTGATCCTCGAAAATATTTACGACCCGCTGAATATCAGTGCCGTGCTGCGGACCTGCGATGCCGTGGGGATCCGGGAGATATTTGTCCTGTACACCACCGATTACCTGGATAAACGGGGTCTGAAAGTTGGCAAAAAAACTTCCGGTGGAGCGTTCAAATGGATTGATTTTTACGTGTTTCAGGAAGTTGCGGAGTGTTTCAGGCGGGTGCGGGAGCGGTACAGCCGGATCCTGGTTACCCACCTGGGTGAGGCAAGCCAGTCGCTTTACGAACTCGACCTCACCCAACCGACCGCCCTGTTGTTCGGCAATGAGGATGATGGCGTCAGTGCGGAAGCGGTGAACCTGGCCGACGGGAATTTCCTCATACCGCAGGTAGGTTTTACCGAAAGCCTGAATGTGTCGGTAGCCTGCGCGGTGTCGCTTTTTGAAGCCCGGCGCCAGCGGGCAGCCAAGGGCTTTTATGAAACACAACGCCACTTCACGGAGGAGCAACAGAATCTGCTGTTCGAACGTTGGGAGAAAATGCTGTTCGGAAAATCCTGGCCCCAGCGTTTTGCTATTCCGGTTTCCAAAGATTCCGCACCTTTGCTCCCGGTGTATGTAGAACGGGAGGAATACGTACCGGGCAAGAAAAAGAAGATCCGGACCAATCCCATGACGAAATTCGACCTCTGACCATTCCCGTTAACTGCCAATACCCCCAAGCCCATTTATTAAATCCGGCTTATCCCTCTGAAACATGAACCTCTCGATTGTCATACCGCTCAAAAACGAAGCGGAGAGCCTGCCCGAACTGGAAGCCTGGATCCGGCGCGTAGTGGAACAGCATGCGCTTTCCTATGAAGTGATCTTTATCGACGACGGCAGTACCGACGAGTCCTGGGGCATAATTGAACAACTGAAAACGGCGAATCCCTGCGTACGGGCCATTAAATTTCGCCGCAACTACGGCAAATCAGCCGCCCTGCACACCGGCTTTCAGGCCGCCCGGGGCGACGTGGTCATCACCATGGACGCCGACTTGCAGGATAGTCCGGACGAGATCCCGGAACTTTACCGCATGATCACCGAGGAGCGCTACGACATGGTGAGCGGCTGGAAGAAAAAACGCCTCGACCCGCTCGAAAAGCGCCTGCCCAGCAAGCTCTTCAACGCCGTAGCCAGCCGTATCAGCGGCATCCGGCTGCACGATTTCAACTGTGGGCTCAAAGCGTACCGGCAGGCCGTGGTGAAAGCGGTGGAAGTGTACGGCGAAATGCACCGCTGGATACCCGTACTGTCCAAATGGGCCGGTTTTACCCGGATCGGGGAAAAAGTGGTGGAGCACCGCGCCCGGAAGTACGGGCATTCCAAATTTGGCTGGGAACGCTATGTCAACGGCTTTCTCGACCTGCTCTCCGTCTATTTTGTCGGCAAATTCGGCAAGCGCCCCATGCACTTCTTCGGCACCCTGGGCGTCCTTTCTTTTCTGGTCGGGTTCGGGTTTCTCGCCTACCTCAGCTGGGCCAAGCTGGTGTACCTGGAATACGGCATAGCCGACCGGCCCCTGTTTTATTTCGGAATCCTGGCGCTCATCGTAGGTACCCAATTGTTCCTGACGGGGTTTCTGGCAGAGATCGTCAACCGGAATTCGGCAAGCCGGAATGAATATCTGATCGAGCGGGAGATCTGAGCAGACGGATCAAAAAATACCTGATTAACAGCCTGTTAGCATTGTTTCTCTCGCGTTTTTCAGACCAGTCCGGCCTTTCCCGAAACGTTAAGTAAATTTTAAATTATTCTTTCCTGTTTGGAACTCTCCCTGAAACGCCCCTATCCTTGCAGCGCTAAAAGCACGAAGTAAATGATATTCCTTTCTCAGAACATGATGTGTTGTATGTGTTCCATGTGTGGTCCCACCGCACGATGTGAGAGAGGTTTGTCCTTCCATACAACATAAGTTTTAGCGCATATAAAACTTTTATCCGGAAGCCCTTTCACACATCCCGTGTGAAAGGGCTTCTTGTTTTTTCTCCCTTCATTTTTTCACACTTTCCAATTTCAAACACCATGGCGAACGCATCGCAACTTCATTTCGACACGCTCCAACTCCACGCCGGTCAGGAACCCGATCCGGCTACCAACAGCCGCGCTGTACCCATTTATCAAACCACCAGCTACGTTTTCAACGACGCAGACCATGCCGCCAACCTGTTCGGCCTGCGCGAATTCGGCAACATCTACACCCGCATCATGAACCCCACCACCGACGTTTTTGAAAAACGGATCGCCGCACTCGAAGGCGGTGTGGCAGCTCTGGCGGTGGGAAGCGGGCAAGCAGCCCAGTTTATCGCCCTGACCAATATCCTGGAAGCCGGCGACAACTTTGTCAGCACCTCTTTCCTGTACGGCGGCAGTTACAACCAGTTCAAGGTCCAGTTCAAACGCCTCGGCATCGAAGCCCGCTTTGCCGATGGCGACAACCCGGAATCCTTCGAACCCCTGATTGACGGCCGCACCAAAGCGCTGTACCTGGAAACCATCGGCAATCCCGGCTTCAATATCCCGGATTTTGAAAAGATCGCCCGGATCGCCGAACGCCATCAGATTCCCCTGATCGTGGATAATACGTTCGGCGCCGGCGGTTACCTGTTCCGCCCGCTTGAACACGGGGCGCATATTGTGGTGGCCAGCGCCACCAAATGGATTGGCGGCCACGGCACCAGCATCGGCGGCGTGATCGTCGACGGCGGCAACTTCAACTGGGGCAACGGCAAATTCCCCCAATTCACCGAGCCCAGCGAAGGCTATCACGGCCTGCGTTTCTGGGAAGTATTCGGCGACCAGGGGCCTTTCGGAAATATCGCTTTCATCATCCGCGCCCGGGTGGAAGGCCTTCGCGACTACGGACCGGCACTAAGCCCGTTCAATTCCTTCCTCTTCCTGCAAGGACTTGAAACCCTGTCGCTCCGCGTACAACGCCAGGTGGATAATGCCCTTGAACTGGCAAACTGGCTCGAGCAACACCCGCGCGTTGCTTTTGTCAATTACCCCGGCCTGCGCTCCTCTCCCTACCACGATCTCGCCAACAAATACCTCCGGAACGGCTTCGGCGGCGTGCTTTCCTTCAAGATCAAAGGCGGCAAGGAACAGGCCGATCAGTTCATCAATCAATTGAAACTGGTCAGCCACCTCGCCAATGTCGGCGATGCCAAAACGCTGATCATACACCCCGCCAGCACTACCCACGAACAACTGAGCCCCGAAGCGCAGCGCGCCTCGGGCGTGGTACCGGGTCTGCTGCGGATTTCGGTGGGCTTTGAACATATCGACGACATCAAGGCGGATTTTGAACAGGCATTCGATCAGGTGTTTGCAAATACACTGGTCGACGCGTAACAATCACCCAGGCAACTCATCCTGCGGCTTGAAGTCGCAGGATGAGTACCCGACAACAATTGAGCAATCATGAAACTATACCATACCGAAGCAGCCTTCCCGCTGGAAAACGGGAGCAGCCTTCCCGCCCTGGAAATCGCCTACCACACTTACGGCACCCGGGCGCCTGACGACTCCAATGTCATTTGGGTTTGCCATGCGCTCACCGCCAACAGCGACGTGCTGGACTGGTGGGCCGGGTTGTTTGGCCCGGGCTGTTTGTTTGATCCGAACCGCTACTTCATTGTCTGCGCCAACAACCTGGGCTCCTGTTACGGCACGACCGGCCCTCTGAGCATAAACCCGGAACAAGGCGCCCCGTACTACCACGAGTTTCCCGCCATAACGATCCGCGACATGGTGAACGCACATGATGCGTTGCGCAGACACCTGGGCATAACGCGCATTCACCTGTTGATCGGCGGTTCGCAGGGCGGCCAGCAAGCGCTGGAATGGGCCATCCTGCAGCCCGGTTTAGTCCAAAATTTGGCCCTGATCGCGACCAACGCCCTGCATTCGCCCTGGGGTGTGGCTTTTAATGAAAGCCAGCGGCTGGCTATCGCCACCGATCCCAGCTGGCGCGAGTATTCGTCCACTGCCGGCATGCAGGGCATGAAAACTGCCCGCAGCATCGCCTTGCTCAGCTACCGGCATTACCACACCTATGGGCTGAGCCAGCAACCGGATACCAATGAATTACTGGACCACTACCCTGCCCTCTCCTACCAGCGCTACCAGGGGGAAAAACTGGCGCGCCGGTTCAACGCATTCTCTTACTGGACCTTGTCGAAGGCCATGGATACCCACAATGTGGGCCGTGGAAGAGGTTCGGTTGCCGCAGCCCTGGCCGGCGTACAGGCGCGCACCCTGGCGGTTTCGGTATCCAGCGATCTGCTTTTTCCGCCGGAAGAACAGCGTTTCCTGGCGCAACATATCCCGGGAGCCGGCTGGTGCAGTATTGACTCACCATATGGCCACGACGGTTTCCTGACGGAAACGGCGGCGCTGAGTGAAGTTCTGGGCGCTTTTATGCGCGATAGATCCGGAGTTTTGCGAAACCTTCCCTATCCGGCCTCCCGCTTAGACGCCAATTCTTCCTCGAACCCGACAACATTAAACGCATGAATGTAAAAATTGGCCTTTTCGGATTTGGGGTGGTTGGCCAGGGGTTTTACCATATCCTGGCGCAGCAAAACGGGTCAGCCCCCGGCCGGATCGCCCGGATCTGCGTACGCGATTCCCGGAAGCCCCGCACCCTTCCCGCGCAACACTTCACCTTCGAGCCGTCCGACATCCTCGACGATCCGGAAATCACGCATGTGGTGGAGGCTACGGACCGGCCGGACGAGGCATTCGAGATCGTACGCACCGCGCTCCTGCGCGGAAAAACGGTGATTTCTGCCAATAAAAAGATGCTGGCCGACCGTCTGGCGGAGTTGTTTGACCTGCAACGCAAAACGAATGGCCGCCTGCTTTATGAAGCCTCGGCCTGCGGCAGTATCCCTATTTTCCGCAACCTGGAACAGTATTACGTCCATGACAAGATTACCGGTATCGAAGGCATCTTCAACGGCTCCACTAATTTTATCCTCACCCGGATGCGTTCGGATGGTCTGACCTTTGCAGAAGCACTGTCGCTGGCACAAAACCTCGGCTTTGCCGAAACCGACCCCACCCTGGACATAGACGGATTCGACCCTGCGTCCAAACTGGCCCTGCTCATTGCGCATGCCCTGGGCAAATGGGTAACGCCGGAAGAAATTTTGCGTTTTGGCATTCGGAATATCCACCCTGTGGACCTTGCATTTTCGGCAGCAGCCGGACGAAAAATACGATTGCTGGCAAAGACCGTCGCGGGTAATGAAGGAACCCTGTCTGCATATGTGCTTCCGGCATTCGTCCCCTCCGACAATCCATTTTACGCCCTGGACAACGAATACAACGGCGTACTGATCCGGTCGAAATTCGTCGAGGAGCAATTGCTGACCGGCAAGGGAGCGGGAGGGTTTCCTACGGGTTATGCCGTGCTGAGTGATCTGGCGTCATCCATTCAGTCTGTTGGCAAGGCCTGGGCCAACCGGCCTCCTGTTCAACGGAGCAAGGTTGATCTCGATGTCCCGGTCAGGCTCTACTGGCGCTGCCCCGACAACGTTCAATCTGATCTTCTGAAATTCAGGGAAATACACAAAAAACGGCGCTCAGGGGCCGGCATACAAATTACCGGTAACATATCCCTGAGCGCCGTTGCGAAACACCGCAATTCCCTGGAGGAAAACGGCAGTTTTATTGCAGTAATACACTAACGTCAACGCCGCCCCGCCGGATCCAGCGCCGCTTCAATGCGCTGCAGGCAATCCTGAAAATGACTGCGGCTCATGGCGTCGTTGTAGGTGTTGGCTGCGGCTGAGAGTTCCGTCTGCAAGCGTTTCAGCGTGTACAATGCAACGGACGGTACATCCGTGTTTTGCAGTCCCGAGCTGCCGGAACCTGTTGCCGGGCGGTACAGATCGATCATCTTTTCGACAAACACTTTTTGCAGGTTGCGGCGATGTACGCTGACCGGCTGCCGGGCGGCCAGTTCGGACCAGATCCCGGACTGCAGGTCGTCAAACATATT
>CAYVDV010000017.1:0-24886 GCA_964450465.1 uncultured Saprospiraceae bacterium | reverse complement strand
TCTCTCCCGATCTTACGACAAATGATACCGCCAAGTTGCATCAGGACCAATCCGGCGGTCTCACGCTCGATGCCACCAATGCGGAGAACTACTGCACGATAATTGCCGTAGCGCCCAGTCCGGTGCAACAGGGCGTCATTTGGGTAGGCACCGACGACGGCAATTTGCAACTCACCCGCGACGGCGGCCAATCCTGGGAAAACCTGACGGCACGTCTGCCCGATTGCCCCAAAGGCGCCTGGATACCGCAAATCGAAGTGTCTGCCAAAAATGCCGGCGAGGCTTTTGTCGTGGTGAACAATTACCGCCTGAACGATTGGGACCCCTACCTGTACCATACCACCGATTTTGGCCGGAAATGGAAACGCCTGGCCGGCCCGAAGAATGTGACGGGTTTCTGTCTGTCAGTGGTGCAGGACCCCGAAGTGCCCAATTTGTTGTTCCTCGGCACCGATCAGGGGCTTTACTTCAGTTTGGATTACGGCGCCAGCTGGACCCACTGGCCCCGGGTCGTGCCCGGCGAGCCTGGCGGACTTCCCTGCATGCCGGTACAGGATATGAAGATCCATCCGCGCGACGGCGATCTGGTCCTCGGCACCTTTGGCCGGGCGCTCTGGATCGTGGATAACATTGCCCCGTTGCGCGAGTGGGCCCGCAATCCGGACATGCTGGCTCAGGCATTCCGGGTCTTTACTCCCCAGCCTGCCGTGCTGGCATCCTGGCGTTCCTACGAGGGACCCCGGTTTTCAGCCGATGCAGTCTATGCCGGCGACAATAAAATGACTTATGCCCAGATTCCCGTTTGGGTAAAACCCGGGGAAGAGCCAAAAGGAGACAAGAAAAAAGAAAAGGCAGACCGGCAGTCAGAGGATTCGCCTGGCCCCGGCCGGCGTGGCCGGCGCGGTGGCGGTGGCGACCGCAAGGAAAAAGCCACTGTTTGGGTGATTTCTGCTGAAGGCGATACGATCCGGCGCTGGAAAACAGAACTGGACACCACATTCAATCAAATCACCTGGGGACTCGACACCCGGGGCGTGGAATTCCCTTCCGACCGCGAACCGGACTCGGACCAGCTCGAGCCTGGCGGCGGCCCCGCTGTGCTGCCTGGCGACTACAAGGTGGTGGTACAGTTTCGGAAAGAAACGGATTCCACGACACTCCGGGTGCTGGCCGACCCGCGGCAGGAATATTCCCGGTCCGATATGGAGGCCAAAGCCCGCGCGCTGCGCGACTTTTACCCGGTTGTGGAGCGGGCAAAGAAGGGATACGACCGTTTGAAGGAGGCGGAGAAAACCATCAAGCTGGTGGAAAGCCAGTTTGTCAATGTACCGGACAGCACAAAGAAAGAGGTGCTGGATCTTGGCAAGGCATTGCGGGACAGTATTGGAACGCTCAAAGAGCTGTACTTCCGGCAACAGGAGGGCAAAGGAATTCAAGCGGACCAAAACAACCTGAGCCGGCGATTGCGGCGGGCGATCAATTACCTCAATAACTCACCCGGTGAACCCAACGGCAACGCCCTGATTGCAGTGAAGGCGGCGGAAAAGGAAACAGAGCGGGTCTTGCAACAACTCGATGCTTTGTTTGCAAAACCCTGGACGGAGTACCGGCAAAAAGCAGAGGGAGTGCGATATTCCCTGTTCAAGGAGGAGTGATAACCAAAATAAAAAAGGCCCGGCAGTGTTTCACCGCCGGGCTAATTTATAATCGGTACTGCTAAAAAGGCAACTGGTTATTTTTGACCGTCCGGGTTAGACAAAGCCTTCAGGCTTTCCGGTACCGGCCGAATCACCTGGCTTTGCAGGTAAGTGGGCAGCAGTGCCAAGGGCTGCGCCCAGGGGGCGCTTCGCCAGGCTTCCGCCTGCCGGCGTATGGTCGTATTTGGGGAAGCCGGTTTTGTGCCGGGCAACGGAGCGCTGCCGCTGGGGCGCTGAAGCGCGCCTTCTTCCATTGCCTGTGTGGTATTGGCCGCCGGCGCTCCGTTCCGGAGTGCGTTTGTACTTTGCCTGCGGGAGTGCACGACCCGCTCCGGAGTCGTTGTTTGTTCCGGTATCTGAATTTCCGCAGGTGTTTCCGGATTTGTGGCGGGTGTTTCCACTACGGCCACGGCAGGTTGATCCCGGGCTATTGCCGCTGGTGTTTCCGGTGTTTCGGGGCGTGACAAAGCCCAATACAAACCAAGGGACAGCGCCACAGCAAAGCTGGCAATTACCAGGATTGATTTGCCGCTCCAACCGCTGCGGGGCGGCTTGATTTGGGTTTGTACTTTTTCCCACACGGCGGTGGCAGGTACGTCCCAGCCGGTTGCAGAGGGGGTATCGGGTAGTTCTTCGAACGTTTTGCGAAACAGTTCGTCGAGGGATTTATACTCTTGCGGATCGTCCATCTTGCTTATTATCCGGCCAAACCGGTATTAGGTTTCGATTTTCAGGTGATAAAGGATTTGTCTAAAATGCGTTTCAGGTATTCGCGCGCTTTGAACAACTGGCTCTTGCTGGTTCCGATGGAGATACCGAGTTGTTCGGCAATTTCTTCATGGCTGAACCCGTCAATGGCATACAAATTGAACACGGCGCGGTAGCCTGGCGGTAATCGTTGGAGGTATTTCAGCAAGGTTTCCGCATCAAGGTTGGCGGCAAAGTCTTCCTCGGTGCGAAACCGGTTTTCAAAGGGACTGAAGTCTGAGGTGTCGCGCAGAAAATCGCGTTGTTTGCGGAGATGGCTGAGTGCCGTGTTGACCATGATCCGTCGGATCCAGCCCCCCAAGGCTCCCTCGCCGCGAAACTGCGTTAAATCGCGGTACACCCGGATAAAACCCTCCTGCAACATATCTTCCGCCTCGGCCCTGTCGCGGGCAAAGCGCAACAGCACCCGGAACATCGGCACATTGTACTGTTGGTACAAGGCAGCCTGATGTTTGGGGCTGCCTTCCAGCACGCCCTTCACCAATTCCTGGTCGGTCAATTGTTGCATGAGGTTGTACAGTTTCTATATGGCAGCCGATTTTGCGATTCGGTTGCCTGATGGAATAATTATTTTTTTAAAACTGGATTTTTGTGCAAAATAAGGGTGCAATGTGTAAATGCGGATACTTTTAACGCAATTACCCCGGCGCCCTCAGGCATCTTCGAGGCGAATCTTAAGCCGGACGACAAACAAACCGTCCTGCCGACCGGCAAATAATTCATGGCGATCGGGGTAAATGAGGTCCAGCTGGCGTTTCACGTTTTTCAATCCGATACCTTCCGGATTGGGTGCGCGCTGGTTATCTTCGAGATTGTTTTGCACCTCAAAGTTCAATAAATTGTCCTTCAAATCCAGTTTGATCCGGATTTTAGCCTCGCCTGTTGTGCTTCCTGCTCCATGCTTGAAGCTGTTTTCCACAAAAGGAAGCAACAACAAAGGAGCAATGGAGCCACCCGGCGGAGTGATGTTTTCTTCGTAATGTACGTCCAGCCGCTGGTTATAACGCAGCTTTTCGAGCTCGATATAATCCTGGATCACCTTGGCTTCATCGCTCACCGGTATAAATGGCGTTCGGCATTCATACAACACAAAACGCATGATCTTGGACAACATCATGATCGCATCAGCGGTGCGGTCCGATTTTTTCCGGGCAAGCACATAGAGGTTGTTCAAGGTGTTGAACAGGAAATGCGGATTAGTCTGGGCCCGCAGAAAACTGAGCTCCGATTGCAGTTTTTCCCGCAGCAACTCCTGTTCAAACTCCAGGCTTTTATAATGTACCCGGATCATCTTGATCGTGGTGGCGGCAGCTACAGTGATGAACAGGTCAAAGGAAGTCAGATACAATCCGGGCAGGAAAAAGAAGGGGATTTCTCTTCCGGGTTCAAAGGAAGGGAAGAACAGCCAGGCGGTGACCATACGGTAAAGCAGGGTCGCCACGATGAAGGCCAGCAGTGTCAATCCTACCAGCTTCCAGACCTTGTCCCGGTCGAGGTACAAGGGAATGATGAAGTAGAAAACAAAGTACGTCAGCAGGATCTTGACAGGGAGCACGGCGGCTTCCCCCAAAAAAGCCTTGTACAGTTCTACCCGGTTGAAGATGCTGCCCAGCCAGGAATTGAGGAACAGGTACACCAGCCAGAAACTGATGTGATAAGCGATGCGGGTCCAGGTTACGCGTTCCATGTGATGTTTTTAAAGTCCGGCGCTACGCTCAGGGTGTACAGGGCCCGGTCGCGAAGCCGGATTTCCTTGATCGGGATTTCCGTATCATCAACGGTGCATTCCCGCAGATAGGTTGGGAAGCCGACGAGAAAAATTTTCACTTTGTCATAGGGAGGATTCCAATCACCCTCCGATTCCTGTTGCAGGGCAAACGATTGCGCATCTCCGGTTGTTTTCCAGGTTTTCAGACAAAATACACCGTCTTTGTACGCGTACCCTTCGCCGGCATCTTCGTACAGACGGCTGGTTTCCTGTCCGTTTTTGTAGTAAACGTACAGGGTTAGTTCGTCCACCGGTTTCTCTCCGGTGTATTGTCGCACGGGATAAGTGGGCAAAACGGCGCCTTCGCGTACGAAAAAGGGTATTTGTTCAGGCATAATATTGACAAACATTTCGCCCTGTGCAGGCTGGCCGGTCCAGAAATAGTACCAGTTGCCTTTCGGCAGGTACACCAATTGCCGTTGCAGTTTGGGCAAAACTACCGGACTCACAAACAAATGTTCGCCAAACAGAAAATCCCGTTCCAGGTCCCAGAGTTTGGGATCGTCTGGATCGGCGAAAGCGGCATGGCGTAACACGGGCGTTCCGTTCCGGCTGTTTTGCCAAAGCGCGGTATAGAGGCAAGGTAACATTGCGTAGCGCAATTCGATGGCTTTTTTCGCCAAAGCCGTCCACTTTTCCCCAAAAGACCAGGGTTCCTGGTCTGAAGTGTGCAATTCGGGGTCGGCCAGTTGGGCTTCGTCGGTTACGGCAATGTCTCCGCCTGCGTGCTGGCCCATGCTGTGAACCCGCATGAGGGGGTGAAAAACGGCCAGTTGCAGCCAGCGGATGAACAGTTCGCCGTCAACCGTGCCGGCAAACCCGCCGATATCGGTGCCGCAAAAGGAAAACCCGGAGACACTGAGCCGCTGGCACTGCACATTGGCAATAGCGAGATGTTCCCAGTCGGAATAGTTGTCGCCGGTCCACACGGCGGCATAGCGTTGCCCGCCGCTGTAGGTGGCGCGGGTGAGCAGGAACGGGCGTTTTTCCGGCCGGAGACGCCGGTAGCCTTCCCAGGAAGCCCGGTTCATCAACTGGCCGTACACATTGTGCGCCTTGCGGTGCCCGCAGGGATGGCCGTCGTAGTGGTGCATGACCTGATCCGGCAGGGTCTTATGATGTACGTGAAACACGGCCGGTTCATTCATATCGTTCCAGAAACCGCTGACGCCGTCGTGCTGGTACAGCTCTGCGTAGAGGTCTCCCCACCATTCGCGGACCTCCGGATGGGTAAAGTCCGGAAAAGCGCAAAACCCCGGCCAAACCGGCCCCTTGGCGATATCGCCATCGGTCGTTTGCAGAAATCTGTTTTTTTCCAGTCCTTCGCGGTACACGCTGTATTCGGGATCTTCCTTTATACCGGGGTCGATCATGACAACCGTTTCGAAGCCTTTTTCCCGGAGTTCGGCGATCAGCTGTTTCGGATCGGGGAAATGTTCCCGGTTCCAGGTGAAACAGCGGTAGCCGTCCATATAGTCGATATCCAGGTATATGGCATCGCAGGGGATTTCCAGCGCGCGGAATTGCTCGGCGATTTCCATGACCTTGCTGTGGGGATAGTAGCTCCAGCGGCATTGGTGGTAGCCCAGCGCCCACATCGGGGGCAATTCAGGAGTGCCGGTCAGGCCGGTGTAGGCTTTGGCGACATCCGTCAGGCCCGGGCCGTAGATGAAGTAGTAGTTTAACTCGCCGCCATCTGCCCAAAAACTCACGGCGCCGTCCCCTTTGCTGTTGAAGTCAAAATGGGTACGGAACGTGTTGTCGAAAAATATTCCATACGCCACGCCCTGATTCAGACCGTAATAAAACGGAATGGCCCGGTAAAGCGGATCGGTATCCCTGCCGAACCCGAAGGCATCGGTGCACCAGTTTTCAAACGTTTTGCCGCTCAGGTCGGGACTGCAGGTTTTATCCCCCAGGCCGTAAAACACTTCCTTGCGCTGGTGTTTTTTGGAAACCTTTACTTCGCACCAGCCTTTCATGATCGTGCGTCGCGCGGTATATCCCTGGTCGTCCTCGTTCAGCAGGCGGTCGTCGAGGTCGTAAAAACGCAGGCGGGCGCCGGATTTCGCAACCACCACCTGCAGGGGATCGCTTGCCAAAATGTATTCGTTCGCGCTTTCATTCAGCGTTGCCGTTACTTTCCCCGGAGTAAACCCCGGGGGCAGGGCATAGGAGAAGTCCGGCAGGAAATGGCCGGTAGGGCTGTACCGGACACGGATGATTCCCCGCGCAATGACCTGGATGCGCAGGGCAATGCCGTTTTGGCACAAAAACTCATATGCACCGTCCTGCCAGCGCACATTCGTCACTTCGTCGGGCGCAATGGTTTGGTAAACATCGTCGTAGCGCGTACTGACGTCGGCCTCGCTAAAGGCGATGACGTTCTGCGGCGCCGCTTCTGCTGTGCCGGATACCGGGTTCGGATCGGCCGGTTCTTTGTTTTCCATAGCAGCAAAAATCGCTTTCTTCCGATGTTTGCCGCTATAAGAGCGGGTTTAAAATTTCAGCAAGGGCACAAAAAGTACATTTAGAGCATGTTGGGGGTTTTCTGTCGGAGGCAAAAATGAGGGCTTTTTTCGTCAGTTTTCACGTTTTTGAAGGAGCATAACCGGAGTTACGTGACTGAAAAAAGGTGAAAACTGACGGAAAAAGAACTATTTTGGGCCCGGTGAGAAAATCCCCAACATGCTCTTATAACCGGGGATTGTCCAAAAAACTCTTTTCGTCCGGTACAAACCGGGTTTCACTGGATTTTGGGCGGACGCTAAAAAAGGACCGTTCCGGAAATCTGGATCAGGGCGCGGCTTTTCGTTACGGATGGGCGGTCTGCAGAAAGACGCATGATCGCAGTTTCATTCTTCGTATCGGCGCCGGTCAGCATGTCGGCCATGCTTCCGTTTCGAGTGGTCAAGGACAGCGGGTTTTGCAGCAGCAGATCAAGCGTTATCCGTTGCACGGGCCGGAAACCAATCCCGGTTTTCCAGCCAAATTCCCAATTTCGGACCTGACTGGATATTTGCCTGTTCAAATTTTGACTTGCCGACCCGTCTTTAACGGTTAATACCGTATTTCCTTTCAGGCTCCGGTCTCCGGATTGTACAAACACATCGGTTGCGAGTCCCATGCCTCCATAAAGGCGCCACTTTGTCCCGGGTTGCCAGTAGGCTAATACGGGAACTTCCAGGCGATGTTTTCGCGAGACGGCGACATAAACCGGTGCGAGCAGGTCCGCGGCGTTTACCACGAATGTTCCACCCAGGTCCAGGGCCTTCAGGTCGCCGGTTGCTTCGGCATAGGAAGCGGTGGTAAGGCTGAGAATAGGGCGGTTATCGGCCTGCAATCGCTGAAACTGATAGTTTAATCCGGTTCGGAAGCCCCAGCGTTTACCCGCCTGCCATTCGGCGACGAAGCCGGTTGTCATGCCCGCGTATTCCCCGGCGAGGTCTGCCATTGCGCCTGCAGTAGCGCCGAAAGACCAGGCATGGTTCCTGATTCGGAGGGGTTCGACCGGAGATCCGGTAGCGGGCGGATTGGTTGCAGCGGTGCTGTCTTCTTTGGTGGGAGCAGTTGCGGCAATAAGGGGAGTGGCATTGTACTGTGCCGGAACGCTTTCCGGTGTATCATTGGATGATTCAGCTGCAATCGGGAGATTTGGGTTTGTACCGGGCTCGTCGGCAAGCGGCGCAAGTTCGGAATGGGGCGATTCCGCAATCCCGTTTTGCTCCACAGGCATCGGAGCAATTTCACCAGAGCCGCAGCCGGGAGCATACTCGATCGGGGCGGGTTTGTTCCAGGTGGAAGGCAAGGTTGATTTTGCCTGCACTATACTGGTCTGGCTTTCCTGTGTCCTCCCTTCGGGCGACAGGTATTTGCCTGGAGCCATGGTACCTGCATCCGGTTTTTTTATCGGTATTTCAGCAACCGGGCCATCGTACTTCGGGGCTGGCGTTTTGGGGGACTGCAGCCACCAGGTCAGCAGGCCCGCTACCGGCAGCAGCAGCGCCAGCAACCAGAGGAAAAGCACCGGCCGGCGCCGGCGTTCTTCGGGCATTTCCCGGTCCAGGGTCTGCCGCATGGCTTGCCAGGCGCGGTCGGCCCGCTGTTTATCTGAATTATTGTACAGGTTGTACTTCATAGTGTGCAATTTCAACATTCCTAAAATCAGGCCATACGCCCTTTGGAGTCCTCCACGTGTCCTGTGGCCACCAGATGTTCCCGGAGTTTTTGCCGGGCGGTGGAAAGGTGCCATTTGGATGTGCCTTCACTCATACTCAGGTTATTGGCGATTTCCGCATGCGTGTACCCTTCTATGGCATACAGGCGAAATACTTCCTGGGATACCGGGGGGAGCATGCGGATGGCATTTAAAATGTCTTCTTCATAAAAAATATCATGGCTGTGTTCGGGGACGACCTCATCGCGTTCTTCTAAAACCAGAAAATGGAAATATCGCGCATTATTGCGAAAGTAATCGGCCATACTGTGGTAAACCAGGCGGCGCACCCAACCTTCCAGGCTGCCTTTGAACGCGTAGGTATGGATTTTCTTGAAAACACGCAAAAAGCCGTTGTTTACGATTTCAATAGCCGTATCCTCATCACGGGTGTACCGGAGGCACATCCGCAACATTTCCGGGAAGAATTGCCGGTAAAAGACCTCCTGTGCGCGCCGGTCATTGCGCACACAGCCTTCTACCAGTTCAGCTTCCGTGTAATTTTTCTTTCCAAATAGCCGCATGTAACTTCGGGTGTTGTTGGTTGGTCGTTTGACCGGAATCGACCTAAAGTAAAAGACCCAATCCCAGCACGAGTCGTTTGTGCAGGATGCGGTCGGTGCCATAGCCGCCTTCCGGTCCCCAGAAAGACGTCCATTCCCGCTTCTTATGTTGCAGCCGGAAGCCACAATTTACTGTAAAATGTTGGCCGATCCGGTAGCCGATATCCACCTGAGCCATCCAACCGCCTTTCCAGGTATCGAGCGAGTTCCAGTTGTCGGTATTGCTGTGCCCGATAAATCCCCAACCGGCGCCAAGGCTGTAAAAAGGCGATACCCTGCGCGGGAGCAGATAGCCCCGTACTTCTGCAAAGACCGGGAACGTGGCTGCATCGCTGCCTCCGAGGGCAAAGTAATCCAGTCCAGCGCCGATGCCCGCGCCCAATAATCGGGAAAACAACCAACCGCTGCTGTGCTGCAGATAAATACCCTGTTCGTTGAAACCGTAATACGCCTGTCCGATCAGGGCACCCGTCCGGGTATGGTGGTACCAGCCGTGTTCGGGGAGATTATAGGGCTGACGGAAACCGGTAACCAGTTTCTTGTCGCCGCATCGCTGTATGATTCGCCGAACCTGCGCCATCGGGATATCCAGCAAGAGATCACTGCCGGTGCGAAATACCAGTGTGTCGCTGCCTTTCATGGTTTCTATCCTGCCTTGCAGGCTGCTGCCATCGTGCAGCCGCAGGGTATTCTGGCATCCTGCGCTGGCTTGCTGTGCTCCTGCGGGAGGGAGCTGACCGAGCAGCAGCAGCCCCATCCCCAGGATCTGGATTGTGTTTTTCATAGTGTCGGGTTCAGTGGGTTACCGCAATTTTACTGAGTTCCCGCGGAGCAGCAGGGTCGCTGACATCGTACTGGTAAAAACCGTCGGCGCCGATCACGAGCAGGTGCGTGTCGTCGAGCGCAATGGCATCGTAGGTGTCGATGTTGCGCAGATGGCTCAGCTGTTTCAGATTCAGCGGATCGGTTTTATCATAGATCTTCAGCCCGTCATCGCAGAGGTAGAGGTACTTGTCGTACACCGAGAGTCCTTTGGGTTTCTGCATTGGGTAGGTTTTCAGCAGTGATGCCGACGGCAGATTCCGTATGTCGATCACGTCCAGTTGGTTGAAGGTGCCGTTGCAGGTCGTACCGTCGTGGATGGTGACGTAGGCGTATTTGTCGTCGCAAACGACCGGGTCGCAGCCGGTGGCATGGGAAAAGACGGCTTCCTGAACCGGGCGGGTCGGGTTGCTGGCATTGAAAATAAACACGCCGGTTTGGGAGCCTACAAAAAGCCGGTTTCCCCAGGGGAAGATCGTTTCGATGTTCCAGCCGATAAAGACCGGATCAACGGCGAGCGGGCAGCTTGGGTTGCTCAGGGAAAAAGGCCTGAGATTGCTGTTGTCAACACAGTAGAGGTAATTATCGTATTGTCCAAAGCGGGAATAGGAGCCGGCGATACCGGTGCTGGCCGGGAGCCCGTTGCCGGTTTTTACAGGACCGCTGGAATTGGTCAGAGCGCCGCCATTCACAAAGATGACATCACCTTCCAGGAACCAGCCGCCGCCCCAGCGCGGGTCATCACAGGGGACCTCTTCGGTGACGGTGGTTTGTACGTAATCCACGAGGAAACCGCGGACAGGGTCGAATCCGAAGAGTTGGAATACATTTTCCGTGCGGCAGACCAGTTGCGGGTTCTGGATATCGCTGATATCGATGCTGAGCAGGTCAACATACTGATCGGCGTACAGGTAGTGGTCGCGCACCGCCATGTCGACATTCCCAGGAATAACCCAAAACGCGACCTGCTTGGGATTGGAGGGGTCGCTGTTGTCAATCACGTGGATGCCTTCATGCAGTTCATTGATCAGCAGGTAATTGCCGATGTAGTACATTTTTCCGGGTTGCTTCAGGGCACGGGGCGCCTCGGCTTTGATATCGACGCGGAATTCTGCCGGCGCTTTGTACACCGGATCGAAGCGCACATAGGTACGGGTGGAGGAGCAGGTATCGCGCAGGCAGCCGGGAAGCAGGGAAATTGCCGTGAGGCTGAGCATTGCAAGCAAAGTGTATCGAAATTTCATGGCATAAGTGTTTGAGTGAGCAAAGTTACCCGGGTGGATTTATCTGCATAGACAGGGTAGTTTGCAAAAATGGTTGGGGCACATTGAAAAAAAGTGTTTCCTGAACAAGCGCCAGTTAATTCGATTCCGGTAGCCCTCTGCCCTTGCCGCTCGTCTTCTGCTTGTTTACAAACGCTCAAACCGGTATCCCTTGGCTTGTAAATCCCGGATCAAAGGCTTCAGTTTCCGGTAAAACTTGTCCTTTCGTTCTGGCCCGGCGCCCAAATGAACCAGCAGATAAAAACCGTTCAGCCCGTTCGGGTCCTGCCGCTCGTAGTCCATTATACTCCGGTAGATCGTCTCGCTGGAGCGGTAGTTTTTCATTTTTGGAGTAGTATAGTCGGCATGCGAAAGGGTGCCGGGAGTATAATTGGCCAGGACCAGGCCGGCCAGGCGACTCCATTCGGCGATGCTGTCGTTGTACCATTCGTAGGGCGGAATGAAGATCCGGGCCTCCGGTTTATCGATCCCTTTTTTTGCCAGTTCGCCAAAATTGCCGCGCAGATCGTCGAGGAACTGTGCCCGGCTCACCAAAAGCGAATCGCGCTCCTTCCAGTCGCAATAAAGCAGGTGCCGGTCCGAATGCGCGCCGACATAATGCCCTGCTTTGCGAAGCCGGCCCGCCAGGCGGGGATGGCGGCGGGAGCAATCGCCGGTCAGAAAGAAAGAGGCCTTTGCGGCGGATTTTCTCAGTGTTTTGAGAATGGATCTTGTGCCTTCCACATATTCATGCCCGGTGAAAACCAGGTAAATTACTTTTTCCGAAGTATCCCCCCGGATTATAGCGCCCCGGGCATCCAGGATCCCGGAAGGTGTTTCTGTCCGGCCGTCGGCCTCCAGCGCAGCCAGTAAATAGCTCAGACTGGCTGTGCCGTCCATGGTAGGTTCATTGGAGGAGTAGTCTCCATAGTCGTCGTGATAAACCACGAGAGGGGACTGAAAGGCTTCGAACTCGTCGGCTTCATATAACTGGATGCCGATGAGTTTGTTCCAGATGCTGCCATAAATAGGGCCATCTACGAGCCCGCCATCGATAGGGTAGTGGTGCAGGTGGGTAAATGCCGAATGCGGGTCTTTGGGCCACACGCCGTGCCGCGGCAGGCCGATGATCATACTGGTTCCCCAGGGGTTGCAGCCGAAGAGCCAGTCGCGCAGGGCTGTTTCCATTTCCAGATAGGCGGAGTCGCCACTTAATTCCCGGTACAGGCGAGCCTGTGTGCCGGCAGCGGCCACCAGGTTGTTGGAGCACCAGATAAACGGCACCCCGAACAGAAAGGGGTTGTCTTTTCCGCGTTGGAAAATACTGTCAACCCCTCTGCGAAAGTACATTCGGAATGTGGCTTGAACAGCCGTGTCCTGCTGTTTGGCCAGGAAATAATGGCCCAGGTTGATAAACGGATACCATTGGTAGTGCCGGGCGGTGTCGCTGCCCATCCAGGGGGTGACGGGTTCCCGGTGTCCGTACTCGGTTGCATCTGCGGCATAGGACCGGCCGGGAAAGAGGAGGTCGAGTTGGGTTGCCGCTAGTTCCATATCATCCGTCCAGTTCTCCTCTTCATAGAAATAAGGAGCACGGCAGGGCGCCGTCTGGGTATAGCCCGGTTTGCCCAATCCCCAGACATACGCTTGCCGGGCCTGCATGGCCAGGCGCTGGGCATAGATGGGATCGTATGCTTGGAGGGCTCTGCTGCCGGCGGCAAAGGCGCTGGCGAATTTACCCGCGGAAGAGGCCACCCCTCTGGTGCGGTTTTGGTATTTGAATGCGCCCTGCGGTTTTCCGTCGATAAAGTAAACCGGCCGGGCGAGGCTGCCGTCGGGCGCGCCGTAGCTAAATGTATCCAGGGTAGGCAGCCGCATGCCCTGGTGGTCGCGGTCATCGGCGATCTGGTTATAGTATTCGCCGGCCGAAGGGTTCATTTTGCACAGCCAGGACAGGCCCCAAAACGCTTCATCCAGCACGTCGGGAACACAATTAGCGCCGGGGCGTCCGGCAGCATCGTAGTGATCGCCGAAACTTTCCGGATGCTGTTCATAGGCAAAGAGCAGTTGGAACGTGGCATTGGCAGAGGTAGGCAGGTACTGGAGATAGTCGGAAGCGTCATGCCATCCCCCGGTTACGTCGATCCAGGTCGAATCTTTTGCCCGATCGGGGTTATAAATGACATACCCGTCGCGCGTATGGCAGGAGTCGCGCAGAAAAGGGTTATACCCACAGCGCTGCTGCCGCATATACTGCAGGATGAAATCGGCCGTGCCGGCATACACATCGTTGGCAATGCGAAAAACAGGCGATTGAATATTTCCGGCCTGTACGTAGTAGGCCCCGGGGGCGCTGAAGTCGGAAAAGTCGAGCCGGAAACCTGTTTCAAAAGCTGCATAGGACCCGAATTGACGAATTTTTTCCCCGGTATATACGGTCTGTTGGGTCAGTGCGTCGTGAAGTTCAAATTGATGGACGGACAGCGGCGTTTTGCTGACCAGTACGGCCACTTTGCGGTCTTGTTCCAGATAGCCAAGTTGATTAATACGGATCCAGGCATTGGTTTGGGCAGAGAGGCCAATGGTCCAAAGGCAAAAAGCGAGAAACGTTATTCGATTAGCGAAAGAAGGCATCGGTGTACTTCATTTATCTTCGATGCAAAGAACGCTAATATTATACCTTTTTTTCCAGGATAACGAATTCCAGGGGTACCTGGGGAACGCCAAACTTATGGGGTGAGAGGAATGGTTTGCGCGCTCCCGTCAGTTCATAGCCGTGCCGCCGGTACCAGGCGATCAGTTCCTCGCGCAGGGAGATCACCTGCATATACACGCTGTGGCAGCCCTGGTTCCGGGCCTGTTCTTCCGCGCCACGAAGCAGTATTTTGCCAATGCCGTGGCCTTGTAATTCGGGTGATACCGATAACATTCCGAGGTAAAGGCGTTCCTGGTGTTTTTCCAGGAAAACGCAGCCGCGTATGGCATTATCATCGCTGACCTTTAAAAAAACTGCTCCGGACCGGTTAAAATGCTCGGCCAGATCCTCCGGGTCGCTGCGGATATCGCCGGCCAGAAAATCAGCTTCGGTGGTCCATCCCTGCCGGGAAGCATCGCCCCGGTAGGCGCGATTGATAAGGGCCAGGAGTTCAGGCAGATCGGTTGCAGAAGCGACAGACAAGTGCATAACGGATGCGTTTGGGCGAATTTACGGCATTCCCGATTATTCGCTTCGCAAAGACCTGACCGGGTCCGCCATGGCCGCCTTAACCGCCTGAAAGCTCACGGTAAGAAAGGCAACTGCCAGGGCCAGCCCACCGGCGAGCACGAATATCCAAATCTGGATATTGATGCGATAGGCAAAATCTTGCAGCCAGCGGTCCATGAAATACCCGGCCAGCGGAACGGCGATCACCAGGGCAATCAGAACGAGTTTCAGGAAGTCTTTGGAGAGCAGACCGATGATCCCGGGGGTTGTTGCCCCGAGCACCCGCCGGATACCGATCTCTTTGGTACGTCGTTCGGCAGTGAAAGCAGCGAGGCCAAACAATCCCAGACAGGAGACCAGAACGGCGAGCAGAGCGAATATACCGGCAATTTTGCCGATTCTCTGTTCGGAGCTGTACATGCGGGCGAATGCATCATCCATAAACCGGTAATTGAACGGCTGCCCCGGCGCCATGGTTTTCCATTTGCTTTCCAATTGGGAAATAAGCGCGTGGGTATCGGAAGCCTTGTACCGGATGGCAATATTGCCGTTGGAGCGCCCGAGCAACATGGACAGCGCACCGATATTTTCCCGGAGACTGGAAAAGTGAAAGTTGCGAACCACGCCAATCACTGTGAGTTCATCGAAATCTTCTGGATTGGACTGCCCCTGCACTTGTCCCCGGTGCGAATAGACTTTTCCACCTACAGCCTGTTCGAACCCAAATAAGTGGGCTGCGGTTTCATTCAACACAATGGCGGAGCTATCAGAGGGAAATTTTTCGGGGTCGAAAAACCGCCCGCTGACCAGCTCCATACCCAGGGTTTTCAAATAGTCTTTGTCCACCCGCCAGAATTGCATATTGACGGCCTGGTCTTCCCGGAATTCCCGGATCTTGGAAAAAGTCTGATCGCTGCGGCTGGAGGGGACCGGCAAATATCCGGAGCAGGTGACTGCTTCCACGGATGGCAGTTTTGACACTTCTGTTTTATAGGCTTCGAGTGCATCGCCCAATCCATATGCATCATCAAGGATCAGAACCTGGTCTTTTTGAAAGCCCAGTTTTTTATGCTGAATATAGTTTAACTGGTTGTAAACCATTGCCGTGGCTATGATCAGGGCGATGGCGGTGGAAAACTGGAAGACCACCAGGGCACTCCGGAGCCGCCCGCTGCCCGACCGCTTTCCGTATTCTCCTTTCAGGGTACGAACCGGGTCGAATGCGGACAGAAAAAATGCAGGATAAGTCCCCGCCATCAGGCCGACGAGCAAAACACCGCCTAAAAGCGCCGCCCAAAAGCCGGCATCTCCCCAGGGCATGGCGATCGGGCGGTTCGTCAGTTCGGAAAACCAGGGTAACGATGCCGACGCCAGAAGCACGGCAAGGACGACCGAAATTCCCGCCAGGGTTACCGATTCGCCCAGGAATTGGCGGATCAGGGCGTGCCGGGGGCTGCCCAGTACTTTGCGAACCCCAATTTCCCGTGCCCGGTGCGCCGAACGGGCGGTGGTCAGATTCATGAAATTGATGCAGGCGATCAACAGAACAAAGAGTGCGATTGCGCTAAAGATCCAGACGTGCTGAATACTGCCATTCGGGCTGAGTTCCACGGCCAGATCGGAATACAAATGGATGCTGGCCAGCGGTTGCAGCGCGTACCGGACAAATTGCCCGCCAGCTTCCAGTTTGGTGATATCCTGTCCTAAAAGTCGTTGCGCCGTTTCATTGACTTTTTTTCTTGAAAATGCCAGAAACTTGGCCTCAAAGGCTTTGGGGGCGGCATCTTGCCGGAGGAGCAAATACGTATGGAAATTATTGCTGCTTGCCCAAAGTGGCGCATCATTTTGAACCTCCCGGGTTCCGGTCATGGCCAACAGCAGGTCGGCTGCAAAGTGCGTGTTTTCCGGCAGGTCTTCATAAACACCCCGGATCTGCCAGCGATACTGGTTGTCCAGAACAAGTGTCTGCCCCATCGCCTGTTGAACCGAGCCAAAGTATTTTTCCGCCCTGCTTTGCGCAATGACCAGGGTATTGGGCTGGTTCAGGCAGCTGCGCGAATCCCCTGCCAGTAACCGGACCGGAAATACTTCAAAAAACGTACTGTCAACAGTGAGCGCGTGGTCTTCCCGGATATTCCGAAGGTCATCTCCTTCGCGTTTTACCAGATAGGAACCGTAATTGCGAAAACGGCAATAGGCCTGGATTTCCGGAAATTCGCGTTGCAGGTCCGGCCCAACCACACTGCCCACCACCGCGAGGTTCATGTGGCTGCCGCCGAATTTAATTTCTGTAACCGGCCGAAAGATCCGGTCCGCCTGGCTATTCCAGCGATCGTAACTCAATTCATACCGGACAAACAGCAGGATCAGCAAGCAGCAGGCTACCCCGGTGGCAAGGCCCGTAATGTTGATCAGGGTGAACGACTGGTGTTTGCGCAGATTCCGCAGTGTAATTTTAAAATAGTGGTATAGCATGGCGAAGTGATTGGGTTTATGTCGTTCAGAAATCGGTCTTTCGGGTTATTCTGCGCGTAAACTGTCGGCAGGGGGAACCAATGCAGCCTTTAGGCTTTGCGCACTTACCGTGAGTAAGGCAATAAGCAGGCTGATGGCGATCGTGACCAGAAAGCTGCCAACCCCGATGGTCACCCGGTACGGATAGTCCTGCAACCAGCTGTCCATGGCCCACCAACCCAGCGGAGCGGCCAGGATAAACGCCAGGAGAATAAGCCGGAAAAACTCCTTTCCAAACAGGGCCAGGATTTGAACAGACGACGCGCCCAGCACCTTGCGAATACCAATTTCGCGTTGTTTGCGGGCGGCCATAAAGGATACGAGTCCGTAAAGGCCAAGGCAGCCAATGAGCAGCGCGATTCCGCAAAAGGCCTGCGCCAGCCCAAGCAGGGCCGCTTCCAGTTCGTAGAAATTGGCGATCTGATCGTCGAGAAACGTATAACGGTAAAATTCATCCGGATAAATGCTGTTCCAGGTCCGGTCCATGGCAGCCAGGGTTTGCCCGGTATTGGCCAGATCGATCCGGACGCCACAGGTGCCGTAATTGCTCCGCTGCGACATCATTACCACAGGTTCCACCGCTTCGTGGAGCGAGCGGGTATGGAAATTACGGACTACTCCGACTACAGGAGCCCAATGTCCCCATACCTGCAGGCGTTTTCCAAGGGCTTCTTCCGGACTTGCCAGGCCCAGTTTTTCAACTGCGGTTTCATTGATCAGAAACTCCCGGATCGTATCGCTGGGCTGGAGGTTGCGGCCCGCTACGAGAGGTATGTCATAGGTTTCGAGATACTGATCGTCGGCCGGGCAGGTCAGTATTTGCCAGATCTCATCTTCCTGCCGGGTATCGAAACGGCAATTGGTGGTATTTTGTGAACTACTGCTTGGCGCTTCGTATCCGAAACTGACCTTTTGTACACCGGGTATTTGTTCCAGTTCCCGCCGCAACGCGTCTATTTTTGTCTTTGTTGTTTCCGGCACAGGGAGCAGTACGATGGCGTCTTTTTTGAAACCCAGATCGCTGCTCTTCATTAAGTTCATCTGCCGGGTAATGACCAGGGCGGCAATGATCAACACCTGCCCGATGAAAAACTGCGCAACAACCAGTCCCCTGCGCACATTGTATCCCTTCAGGGTTTGGGAATTGACTTTTCCTTTCAAGGCTGCCACCGGTTTAAAACCGGCGAGGATCACGGCGGGGTAGGCGCCGGCCAGCAGGGTCACTCCGCCGAACATGCCGGCCAGAAACAACCATAATACACCGTCCGATTGCAGGCGAAGGACCAGTTTGGAATGAGTCAGGTCGTTGACGTACGGCAAAGCCGCTTGCACCAGCAAGAGGGAAAAGGCAAGCGCAAACAAGGTAATAGCGCCGGTTTCCAGCAAAAACTGGCGGAACAATTGGCCCCGTGTGCTGCCCAGCACCTTCCGCACGCCAACTTCGCGAGAGCGGTTGAGGGCCTGTGCTGTAGCCAGATTGATGAAGTTGATGCAAGCTGTCCCAATGAGAAGCAGACCGACGATTGCCAGTGCCCAAAGCAGATTTTTAGGTACATCGCCGCCGTAATCCGGATTAAAATACATATCAGACAGGGGCTGGAGGTGATGCTCCCAGGCCTTGAAATCTTCGTGGTGTTTCTTGACGAATTCCGGGAAACGCCGCTCTGGCTGTTGCGGAGAAATACCGGCGGGCAACACCACAAAACATTGACTATTGCTGCTGACCCCGCCCCAATGCGACATGTGTTCCGGGGTATTGATTGCAGCATAGGAGGCATAGGACAGAAAAAGTTGCTGGTCAAACTGGGTGTTTGCAGGCGGGTCGGCAAGGATCGCCGTGATTTTATAGTCGTGCTTGTTGTCGATCCGGATAGTCTGGCCTACAGGTTCGATATCGCCGAATAACTTTTGGGCAAGGGAGACGGTCAGTACGGCGGTAAAGGGTTCCTTCAAACTGCCCTTGCCTCCTTTGAGCCATTGGTAGTCAAAAACATCGAAATACTCCGGTTCACAAAACGCCATTTCATCCTCCAGCATAAATTTTTTCCGGGGGGCTGTTCCATCGATTCCGGTTGTGACCAGGTTGTTGTACCCGAACTGGACCAGTGCTACCGTTTCCGCCTCCGGAAAATCGAGCCGGAAAGCATTCCCGAAAGGGTAGGGGACGCCGGGCGTTTGGATCCGGTTTCCGAAATGAAGATCGGTAACTACCCGGTAGATCCGGTCGGCTTTGGTGTGGTAATTGTCCTTGCTCAGGTGAAAACGCACCAGCAGAAAGATTAGCAGCCCGCAGGTTATACCCAGCGTCAACCCGGCGATGTTGACGAGGGTATAACTGCGATAACGGCGCAGGTTTCGAAAAACAATGGTGATGTAATTGCGCAGCATGTTGTTGGCATCATTGGACAGGCGCGGGTTGTTTTCATAGCTTGTATTCCGTTGCTTGCCCCGTTTTTCAATCTAGTTTCAAAATCTGAATACGTTCTACAGGTACTGCTTCACCAGATTTTCCGTCACGACCTGGCCGTCGAGCATCCGGATGATGCGGTTGCCGAATTCGGCGCAATACTGGGAGTGGGTGACCATCAGGATCGTGGTGCCTTCGGCGTTGAGCTGGGAGAGTATTTTCATCACCTCGTCGCCGTTGGCGCTGTCCAGATTACCGGTCGGCTCGTCGGCCAGGATGAGTTTGGGCCGGTTGACGATTGCCCGCGCCACAGCCACGCGCTGCTGCTGGCCGCCGGAAAGCTGCTGCGGGAAGTGGTTGCGCCGGTGCATGATGTTCATACCTTCCAGCAACTCTTCCACGCGTTGCTTGCGTTCACTGCCGGGAACCTTGGTGTACAACATCGGCAGCTCGATGTTTTCATACACCGTTAATTCGTCGATCAGGTTAAAACTCTGGAATACGAATCCCAGATTGTGTTTTCGCACGACTGCACGGTTGCGTTCGCTGAGCCGGCCGATCTCCTCGCCCATAAAGTGGTATTCGCCGCTGCTCGGGCTGTCGATCATCCCCAATACATTCAGGAGAGTGGATTTCCCACACCCCGAAGGGCCCATGACAGACACAAATTCGCCCTCTTTGATATCCAGGTCCACGGCATTCAAGGCTGTGGTTTCCACTTCTTCGGTGCGGTACACTTTGGTTAACTTGCTTGTTTTTATCATCAGGCTGATGTTTAGTTGTGTGCAGATTGGGTTATTTCAAAATCAGTTCGTCTTTGTCGCCGAACTGTTCATATCCGGATACAATAACGATATCGCCGGGGTTCAAACCATCCGTCACTTCGTAATAGTTCGGATTTTGGCGGCCCAGGCGTACGCTGCGTTTTCGGGCATTACCGCTGCCCGGGTCAATCACATACACCCAGTTGCCGCCGGTTGTCTGAAAAAAGCCGCCGCGCTGCAGCAGGGTTGCCTGCTCTTCGGCGCTTAGTTCGAGTTTGACCGATACCGATTGCCCGCGCTTGATCCCTTCCGGAGCGGGCCCTACGAATACCATATCGGCCTCAAAAGCGCCGTTGGCGACCTGCGGGTAGATTTTCTTGATTTTCAGTTTGTACGTCTTGCCCGCAAACTGAAAACTACCCTCCAGATCGTTGAACACCCGGGAAATATAGAACTCATTGATCCGGACACGGACCTTGAAATTGCTCAAATCGTCGATCTGGCCAATGTTTTCATTGCGTGCCACACTTTCGCCCAGTTCTTTGGTCAGGCCGGAAAGCTGCCCGGCAATAGGCGCCCGTACGGTCAGTTGTTCGAGGCTTTGCCGCGTGATGGTCAGGTTGCGCTGCATCAGATCTAGGGACGACTCCATTTGCTGTTGTTGCAGCGCCTGGTAGGCGCTGTCTTTGCGGATCGTTGCGCGCAGGAGTTCTTTTCGCCGGAGCAGGTTACTGTGTTGCGCTTCGTTCTCTTCAAACTCGACCCGCGCTATGACCTGATCCTGAAACAAGGAGCGGTTGCGTTCCAGGCGTTTGCCGGTAATATCGATCTGGTAGTCCACATCCAGCGCCTGTTCCCGCAGGTTGAGGCTTTGCTGCTCCATGAGCAGGGAGGTATTCCGGATCTGGTTGATCTGGGAAATAATATTGGCTTCCTGGTTGAGGTAATTGACCATCAGGTCGGGGTTGGACAATCGAAGGATAGACTGGTTAGCCCGAACAAATGCGCCGTCTTCCACAAACTTCTCCTCTACCTTTCCTCCTTCTACCGCGTCGATGAAGACGGTGCGCAAAGGCTCCACCACGCCGGTTACCGGGATGAATTCCTGAAAATTGCCCCGGCTGACGGTATCGATCATCAGTCGCTCGGTCTGAACATTGAGCCGGGAAGTGCCGGAGCGCCGGAGCATGGTTGCGATCAGGAAGATCAGGGCGCCTGCAGCGGCAAGTACCAGAATTATCCTTTGCCAGGTAAATCGCTTTTTTTCAATTTTTCTGTCCATGGTTAAGTTGCACTGTGCTTGTCCTTAAGGCTTCAAGGTGTGTGCCAAAAGGTATAATACATTGAAAATGAATATTATATTTAAAAATGCATTTGTAAAATTGAAAAAAAGTGTTCATTTTTGAACACCGGACCGTTCGTTTTCGGGCAGCGTCGAAACAAAAATACAGACCGGAGTGCAGCCTTATTTCGAAAAAAGTGTCCATTTTCGGACACCTTTTCCATCTTTGCCGGCAAATTATATGAAAGACAAAGGCACCATTCTCATCGTCGATGATGAGGAAGACATTCTGATTGCGCTGAGCATGCTGCTCAAGCGACATTTCGCGCGGGTATTTACCGAAACCAATCCCCAGCATTTGCCCCGTTTGCTGGGGCAGTACGAACCGGATGTATTGTTGTTGGACATGAATTTTCGCCGGGGCGAAACTACCGGGGAAGAGGGGTTGCAATGGCTCCGGAAATCGCTGGAACTCCGGCCGGGTATCCAGGTGATCATGATTACGGCGTACGGGGAAGTGGAGAAGGCGGTTCAGGCCTTGAAAACGGGTGCGACGGATTTTGTGGAAAAGCCCTGGCGCAATGAAAAACTCCTGGCAACGGTTCAGGCTGCCTTTAAACTGGGTCAAAGCCGGCAGGAAGTGCAGCAGCTGCAGACCCGGCAGCGTGCGCTTACCGCACAACTCGACGCGGGCGTCGGAGACATTATCGGCAATTCCGCCGCGATGCTCGAGGTGTATAATACCATTGAAAAAGTTGCTGCCACGGATGCCAATGTTTTGATCCTCGGCGAAAATGGAACGGGAAAAGAGCTGGTAGCCCGGGCTATCCATCGCCGTTCGCCGCGTCAGGCGCAGGCTTTTGTCAATGTAGATCTCGGCGCCATCCCCGAATCCTTGTTTGAAAGCGAGTTGTTTGGCCACAAAAAAGGCGCGTTTACCGATGCCCGGGAAGATCGCGCCGGCCGCTTCGAAGCCGCCCAGGACGGAAGTTTGTTTCTCGATGAAATCGGCAACCTATCGTTTCCCATGCAGGCCAAATTGCTTGCCGCGCTGCAAAACCGGGAAATCACCCGTGTTGGCTCCAACCGCCCTGTTCCCGTAGATATCCGGCTGATCTGTGCCACCAATATGCCCTTGTATGAAATGGTGCGTGAGAAATCATTCCGGCAGGATCTGCTTTACCGCATCAATACCGTAGAAATCCATTTGCCGCCCCTGCGCGCCCGGGATGGCGATATCGCTTTGCTGGCAGACCATTTTCTGAAACAATACGCCAGGAAATACCAGAAAAACGACCTGGAACTCCATCCGGCAGCCCTGCAAAAACTGGAGCAGTACTCCTGGCCGGGCAATATTCGGGAACTTCGCCACGCCATCGAACGGGCCGTTATCCTTTCCGAACAAAATATTCTCACTCCCGGCGACTTTCCCCTTCATCTGGAATCCCCTGCTTTGGCACATGCCGGGGAAACCCTGAACCTGGATGAAATGGAAAAAATGCTGGTCCGGGAAGCCCTGAAAAAACACCAGGGCAATATTTCAAGGGCTGCGGAGGAGCTGGGGCTTACCCGGGCGGCACTGTACCGGCGGCTGGAAAAACACGGGATATAGTCGAGCTAACAAGACTGTAACTAAATAAGGTTCAAGAGTCGTTGGGCTCTTGACTTATCTCCCTTTTCCGGATAGCTTGCACCGATAAGTATTTCATGCCACCGGCCCGCTGGCCCGGCAGGAATTTCAACAATACGCTGAACCGGCAGTTTCGGGTGGGACGGTGGCTTTCACCACTAAATTCACCTGATTATGAGAAGGCTTTATATATTACTCATCGCCCTGCTGTGCGCGGGCTGGGCATTTTCCCAGAATTTTGAATACGGGGATGCTCCCGAAAATTCGCTTGCTTACCCGCAATCCGGCGTTATTGGCGCCTTTCCAACCTGCGTAAATGTTGGTCCGGCCCTGTTCATCCGGCACACCAATTTCGGAGGGTACTTCAGTCCGGCTTTCGACCTGGAAGGGGAGGGCAATGCGGGATTTTGTGCGCAGTTCCCACCCTATGATGCCGATGAATGTTACAATGATGGCGATGCCGGGCTGGTAATGCCGCAACCCTACACCATTAGCGGAGGTATTCCCACTGTGATCACCTGTCCGAATTCCCAGGGCACTTCCCTGGGAATGCCGTGCACGCCTGCAATCTGGGGACAAACCATTGATATCCGGGTCACGAACAATATGCCGGGCAACACGACCGGTTTTGTGAATGTACTGTTCGACTGGGACCGCAACGGATTCTGGGCCGGAGCATCGCCATGCCCCGGGGCTGCTGCACCCGAACACGTACTCTTCAACTTCCCGGTCCCCAATGGTTTTACCGGCCTCTTATCCCAATTGGGGCCGCCGCCCTTCCTGATCGGTCCCGGTCGTGGAGTGGTCTGGGCCCGGTTTTCCTTCACCGAAATCCCGGTCACTATTCCCTGGGCAGGCGACGGCAATTTCGAGGATGGTGAAACGGAGGACTATCTCCTCTACATTGGCGATTACGATTTCGGCGATGCCCCGGAACAGGCGCTGGCCTATCCGGTTTCCAGGGTGATGGGAAATTTCCCGACCTGCCAGAATACCGGCGCAGCGGGGTCCTTTATCAAACACATGCCCGGACCTGCATTTTTCGGACCGCTGTGGGATGGGGAACAGGAAGGCAACGCCGGCCGTTGTCCCACTTTCAACCCCAACCTGTACGACCAGGATGAATGCTTCATGGATGCCGATGCCGGGTTGATATTGCCGAGCGCTTTTACCATTGCCGGCCCGGTGGGCAGCGAGGCCGTTGTGCCCTGCGCCAACACTTCAATACCGCTCGATACCATTTGCCGGATAGCGCAGTGGGGGCCTGATGTGGATATAAATGTAACGGGGCCGGGTTTTGTCCAGGTGCTTATGGACTGGGATCAGAACGGCGTTTGGGCCTTTAATCAAACCACGCAGTGTTCGGGTATTGTCATTCCCGAATACGTGTTGGCTGATTTTCCGGTGCCGCCCGGCTTTTCCGGCCCATTGTCGGCGCTCAACCCGCCTGCATTTCAGGTTGGCCCCAATGCGGGGTATGTCTGGACGCGCTTTTCGATCACGGATGTCGCGCTGAACAATTTTAACTGGGACGGCTCCGGAAACTTCGCGTCCGGCGAAACGGAAGATTATCTGTTGAAACTCGTTGCGCCGACGATCGATGTGAACGAACCGGGGAGTAACGGTATCCCGTTCCGGGTAATTCCGAATCCGGCGCAGGATGCCTTCCGGATCGAGTTTGTTCTGTTTGAACCCACCGAGCTACACATTGACTTGCTCGGCCTGGACGGACGCCTGATCCGGACGATCCGGAATGCCCGTATGCCCAAAGGCAGCCAGATCATCGAGTTTGAATTCGGCGACCGCGCAGAGATCCCGGACGGCCTGTACCTTGTCCGCCTGATGACCGATTCAGGCGCAGCCGGTTATCAAAAGATCGTATTGCAGCGTTGAAGCCCTGATTTCTGTGCAAAGAAGGGCGAAGTTTTGTGGTATGGAATGTAAGGAAAGATGTAGTGCCGGCGCCTGTCGGGGAAAGTAACGACGTT
>CAYVDV010000016.1:0-25043 GCA_964450465.1 uncultured Saprospiraceae bacterium | reverse complement strand
TGGAATAGCTGCCGAGGTCCACAGGCGTGAGCAGGGTGTCGGCGGCAAGCACGAAGATCTTGTCCAGGTCAATCCCCAGCACTTCGGACACGATAACGGCCAGCATGGTGTCGCTGCCCTGGCCAATATCGCTTGCCCCGGAAGTGATCAGCACCCGTCCGTCAAAATCCACCTTAAGGTGCACGACGGATTGGGGCAATTCGTTCCAGATGATCGGCAATGCACTGCCGCTGATAAAAAAGCCGCAGGCCACACCCAGGCCGTGTCCGGGCGGCAACTTGCCGATCCGTGTTTCCCATTCCGATTGTTCCATGACTTTACGGAGCGATTCACGGCTGCCATTCGAGGTGATGCGGTATTGCCCGACTGTGATGGTATTGGGTTCCAGCAGGTTTTTCATCCGCAGTTCGCAGGGATCCATTTTGATCTTGTGCGCCAGTTCGTCCAGGATCGATTCGACGGCAAACCGCGAATTGACGGCGCCGTGGCCGCGCATGGCCCCGCATTGGGGTTTGTTGGTGTACACGCGGAACGTGCGGAAGCCAAAGTTGTCGAGTTTATAGGGCGCCTGGAGGAGTACGCCGTTGTAGTAGGAGGTGACGACGCCAAAGCTGCCGTATGCGCCCCCGTCGATCGCGATATCGGCATCCAGCACCTGAAGCAGGCCGTCGCCGGAAATACCCATGGCCACGGTCATTTTCGTTGGATGCCGCCCATGATTGGTCAGGAAGACCTCCTCGCGGGAAAGTCGCACCCGTACGGGGCGTCCGGTTTTGCGCGCCAGATGGGCGATGATCATTTCGTGGGGGAAGGGGTCGCTCTTGCCGCCGAAACCGCCGCCTAAATACGGCTTGATGACCCGCACCCGGTTCAGGGGAACATCCATGACCTTTGCCAGGGCGCGGTGGAGGTAATGCGGGACCTGGGTGGCGCTGATCATGGTCAGGCCGTTTTCATCCCAGAAAGCGGTGGCTGCGTGGGGCTCGGTAAATCCGTGGTTGAGGCCCTGGAATTCGAATGTCCGTGTTGCGGTAACGGCGGCATCCTTCAGTCCCTGTTGCTGGTCGCCGAAGCGCAGCTCGGCTTTTTTATGGACGTTGTTGTTGAATTTCCCGTAGTCGTGAATTTTTTCGCCATCCCCGATATCGTTCAACGAGTCGTCAATTTCCAGAAACGCTTTCATCGGCTGGTAGCGAACGCGGATCAGTTTGCAGGCTTCTGTGGCAATGGCTTCCGTATCAGCGGCTACGGCGGCTACGATCTCGCCGACATAGCGTGTTTTTTCGATGGCCATCGCCGTTTCATCCTGCGAGATAGGGAGAACGCCAAACCGGACCGGCAATTCCTTCCCGGTAGCGACATAATGGACGCCCGCCAGTTTCAGTGCATCCGAGGTATCGATGGCTTCGATCCGGGCATGGGGGTAAATACTGCGCAGGAACTTGCAGTGCAGGGCATTCCGGACCGGTATATCATCGGCATATTCGGCAACACCGCCGGCCTTTTTCCCGGCTTCGATCGTTGGCCTGGAAACGCCTACTGCCGCTGTTTGCGGGGGCGGCGTTTTGACCGGAACCCCGGCAGCGTATTCAGCCACGGCGTCCACGATCTTTTTATACCCGGTGCAGCGGCACAGGTTTCCGGAAAGCGCTTCCCGGATATCCCGGATAGATGGATTGGGGTTCCTGTTTACAAAATCCAGGGCGGTCAGGACCATTCCCGGCGTGCAGAACCCGCATTGGATGGCGCCTTTTTCCACAAATTTTTGTTGCAGGGCATGCAGTTCTCCGTTTTGCGCAAGCGCCTCGATCGTCGTGATTTCGGCATCCTGGTACCGCAATGCGGGCGTAATGCAGCTCAATACGGGTTGGCCGTTGGCGAGCACGGTACAGGCGCCGCAGGTTCCCTGTTCGCAACCGATCTTGGTCCCGGTGAGCCCGACCGTATTCCGGATCAGGTTGGACAACAGCTCGTGGCTTTCCACCAGGAGCTCGTGTTGTTTACCGTTTATTTTCAGGCTCAGTCGTTCCATTGCCATAATCCAATGCTTTTTTTATACTTTTCATCCGCCGGCCCCGATGCTTTTGCCCCCGTCCACGTAGATGGTTTGTCCGGTTATGAATTGTGTTTTCGGGGAAGCCAGGAATGCCACGGCATTGGCCACATCTTCGGGTTTGCCCATAGACCGGGTGGGTTGAGCCTCGATCAGCTTCTGGCGAACTGCCGGATCCAGGTTTTGGGTCAGCGGGGTGTCTATGAGACCTGGCGCTACGGCGTTGACGCTGACGTTGTATTTGCCGAGCTCCAGCGCCAAAGCGCGGGTCATGCCTACCAGGCCGGCCTTGGAAGCAGCGTAATTGGTCTGGCCACGGTTGCCCAACCAGGCGCGGGAGGTGATGTTGACGATGCGCCCGCTGTTTTGGCGTTTCATAAGGCGTGCGGCCTCCCGGCACAGCAGCCATGCGCCTTTGAGGTTCACGTTGAGCACGAGGTCGAAATCCTCTCCGGGCATATTCCAGATCATGTTGTCGCGGATAATCCCGGCATTGTTTACCAAAACATCCAGTCGCTGATGCATCCGTTCGATTTTAAGAAACAACCCGGCGACGTCCGTTTCATTGCACACATCCGCTATTTCGAAGGCCAGGTTGTCTTCGCCGAATTCCGACAGGAGATCTGCCCCGCCCTCCGCATCGATATCCACGGCAATGACGAAATACTGTTCTTCGACAAGGCGACGGGCAATTGCCCTGCCTATGCCTTTTGCAGCTCCGGTGACCAATGCGATCCTTTTGGTTGTCATGTTGCGTCAGTGTGTTTGGACGGGCATTGTACCGCCAATTAGTTGTCGTGCCATTCCGGGCTTCGCTTTTCCAGGAATGCCGCAATCCCCTCGTTGGCGTCGGCGGTAAGCATGAGCTGGTTCACATACATCGATTCCAGCATGGGCAGGAATTTGTGGAGCATGTGATTGAACTTTATCCGCATGGCCCGCACTGCGAAACGGAGCGCTGCCGCGCTCTTGGGCAGGATATGCTGTTCAATCCAGGCCTCGGCGCCGCTGTCCAGGGCCGCTTTGTCTTCAAAAACCCGGTTGAGCAATCCATAGGCGAGGCTGGTTTCCGCGTCGATAGTTCTTCCGGTCAACAGCAGGTCTTCGGCACGGGCCAGGCCGATTTTTTCGGGCAAAAGGACCGAGGCCGGCGGGGGAAATACCCCGAGGATGATTTCCGGTTGCCCCAGTTTGGCCGTTTTATCGGCAAATAGCTGGTTGCACATGAGCGCCAGTTCGAGCCCGCCGCCCAGGCATTGCCCGCTGATCTTGGCCAGGGTGGGAATGGCCAGTTCGGACAAACTGAAAAACAAGCGGTGAAAGCTGCGCAGCATAACGGCAGCCTGTTCTTTTTGATGTTCCGCCACGCTGGCGCCAAACGAAAAATGTTTGCCGGCGCCTTCAAAAACGATGAGTTTCAGTTCGTTTTTTTGGGCAAACAGATCCAGTTGCTCCTGGATTTCCGCCATCATGACCTGATCCAGCACATTGCCTTTTCCGTCATTCAGGGTTATTCTGGCCACGGCATTGCCATGGGTAAAATCAACGCTGATCTTTTCCATAAGTGCTCAAACAGTTTCAGTTTTGAATTGCGGGGAGATCCGCCGGTGCAATTCCTCGTTCCACTCGGCGCCTTCCGCAAGCAACTGGCGAAGCAGGATAAAATCGACTTCCCTGTCGTTTTTCGGCCCATCGTTGAAGGCCCTGAACCCTGCTTTGGCTTCACTCAACATATTGAGCGCCAGCCATTCGCGGCTGCTTTCCTTGTTTTTATCCCAATGTTCCAGTTTTTTCTTGCGCACCTCCGACAGTGTTTTGGCGGTGCAATTGGGGAACGTATGGAGCAGTTTTGCGATGAGTTTGTTCACGGCCTCGTCCAGCATGGACAGGTCTATGGTCCCTTTGCTGAGCAGTTCCTTCCCTTTTTGCAGCTCTTCCCCGGTTTTCATGGTGCCGAATACGATCCTGCCGTACTCGTCGGCATAGCGGTCAAGCACCACCAAAGGATTGGGCACGAAGCGGCCGTCCACTTTCAGTGCCGGTGCGATATCGGTGATGAGTCCCAGCTGATAGGCCTGATGTGCCGTCCAGGGTTCGCAAAGGGTCAGGGAGGCCATGGCGCGTTCGATGCCGACGAACAGGTGCAGAAAGTCGGTGGCTCCGCCGATGGCTGCGCTGCCGTGTTTGGGTCCGGCCTGACCAAAGCGGGCCAGGTCGGAGGCGATGGTAAAATCGGCGGCCATGCCGATTTCCTGTCCGCCGCCGATGCGCATGCCGTTTACCCGGCAAATAACCGGTTTTTCGCATTTCAGAATGGCGCTCACCATGTCGTTGAACAGGCGCATGTATTGGGAATATTCCTGTGGGTTGCCGGCGTAATACTCGGCGTATTCCCGGGTATTGCCGCCGGTACAGAATGCCTTGTCGCCGACGGCGGTGAACACCACCGCCACCACGCTCCGGTCGTTTGACGCTTCGCCGAAAGCGAGAATGATCTCCTTGACAGCCCGGGTAGTGTAGGAATTGAACTGCTGGGGATTATTCAGAATTATCCAGGCATTGTATAATCCGGGAACTGCTGTGCCGTCATGATCCAGACACGGGCGTTTTTCAAACAGAATATCTGTGTATTCGTGTTCTGTCAGGTTATGATCTTTAAGTTGTATCATAGGGAACGATTTTAATCAGTTGTCCTGCCGGGTTTAATGGGTGTCAAAATCCGGTACCAGAACCGGGCGTTTGTCGTACCGGTGTTCCAGGGTATTCCGGAACACTTCATTGATTTTGGCCATGGGGAAGGTTTGTACAAAATCACGGATCTCCAGTTGGCCGGATGCGATCAGATCCAGGACCTTTGGATACAATTCAGGTTTGCAACCCCAGGTGCCGATCAGTTTGGCGTCGAATGCCATGAGGTTGCTCAGGCGCACATCCGGTTTGTCCATGGTAAAACCCACGATGCTCAGGGTAGAGGTGTAGGTGAGCAGGTTGAAGGCCAGTGTCTGTCCGGCGCTGGTACCCGAAATTTCGAAGATCTTCCAGCCGTATTTGGGGGCGCCCAGGTTTTTGGCGATTTCCTTCACGCTGGCTTTGACTTCCTTTGGATCCATTCCCCGGGTATTCAGTGTGGCATCTATGCCGTGTTTTTTCGCGTTGGCGAGTTTTTCATCGCTGATATCGATGGCCAGCACTTTGGCGCCCATGATCCTGGCGATCAGGGCTCCGTACACGCCGACACCGCCGACGCCGATGACGATGGCGAGGTCGCCCGGTTCCAGTTCCGATTTTTGCACCACCTGATAGGGGGTGGAAATGGCATCGGCTATGACCGCAAGTTGCGCCAGGGAATATTTTTGGAGCAAGTCGTCCGGTACAGGGCACAAATACCGGAAGGGCACTGCGATATGGGAGGCAAAGCCGCCGTGGAAGTCGTTGCCGGGCATCAACTGCCTCTGGCAGATATTGCTCCGCCCTTTGTTGCACAACTCGCAGTCGCCGCAAGGCAGTACGGCGGGGATGATCACATTTTTACCCAGCCATTGTGCCGGACCCGCCACCACGGTGCCGCTAATCTCATGGCCCAGGGTCAGGGGCAGTTCTTTTTTGGTGCGCACGCCATCGTGCCAGAAGCTGAGATCGGTGTGGCAAACTCCGCATCCTGCGATTTTCACCAGCGCTTCGTTTTCCCCGATAACGGGCATGGCAGACTCCACCAGGGTGAAGTCCTCCCGGAGTGCTGTCATTTGCCACTGTCTTATTTTGTCCATAGGTACCGTATTAATTCAGGTTTTCAAACAGAATCGCCGTGCCCTGCCCGCCGCCGATGCAGGCCGAGGCGATGCCGTACCGCACCCGGCGCGCGTTCATTTCCCGCGACAGGGTGAGGGAAAGCCGCGTGCCGGTCGCGGCCAGAGGGTGCCCCAACGCGATGGCGCCGCCGTTGACGTTACAGATGCCGCGGTCGAGGCCCAGTTCGCGTTCGCAGCCGATGAACTGCGCGGCAAAAGCCTCGTTGATTTCAATCAGGCCGATATCGCTCAGGCTCATGCCGGTAATTTCCAGCAACAGGCGTATGGCCGGAACCGGGCCCAGGCCCATCACTTTGGGATCCAGCGCGCTGGTGGCGGATGCGGCTATGCGGGTCAGGGGTTTCAGGCCCCCGGCCTTTACGAAATCGCCATGGGCAACTACGACAGCGGCGGCACCGTCCACAATGCCGCTCGAGTTGGCAGCGGTTTGTACGCCGTCGCGTTCAAAAACGGAGGGCAGTTTGGCCATTGCTTCCGGGTCGGCCGGCCGGACGTTTTCATCGGTGTTGAAATCAAGCACTTTTTTGGGCAGGGCAACTTTGCGCGGTTTCAGGCCTTCTGCCTCAAAAACGGCGGAATTCATTTTCACGATCTCATCATCAAAGAAGCCGCGCTCTTTTGCCGCCTGATACCGTTCAATAGACTGCCGGGCAAATGTGTCGGCATCGCCCCGGCTGATGTTATATTGCCGGGCCACATTTTCCGCGGTGCAGCCCATGGGTACGGCGGCGGTATCATTCAGGGCTTCCCAAAGCATATCTACAAAACCGGGTTTGCCCAGCTGATAGCCCAGGCGGTTGCCAAATGCAGCAGTGGGGGAGAGCGTCATATTCTCCGTACCGCCACATAAAGCAGTCTGGGCCTTGCCCAGCGCAATTTGCTCGGCGCCGGCGATGATGGTTTCGAAACCGGAACCGCAGATGCGCTGGAGCATCACAGCCGGGATCGTTTCGGGGATGCCGGAATACAAACCGATGTGCCGGGGCAGGAAGTAGGTGTCTGGAGAACTTTGGCCGATGTTGGCGAACATCAGCTGATCGATATCCGCGCCGCTCAGTCCTGACCTTTCGAGTGCGGCCCTGGTAGCGTAAATGCCGAGGTCGGTTGGAGAAACAGCGCCCAGTGTGCCGCACAATTTCCCAAAGGGTGTTCGTGCGCCGTTGATCAGAAAGATGTCGTCGTAACTTATGCCAAATCCCTTTTTCTTGTCGTGGTATGCCTTCATGGTATCCCGAAGTTATTGATGGATAAAATTGGCCGGCGATTTCGGTCCGTTCGTTTTAAAGTTTTCCAGTCCGATTTGCATATCCCGGGTTTCCATGCAGGCCCCGAACAAACCGGACTCCAGGGCGAGCCCCTCCTGCAGCGGCATGCTGTAGCCTTCGTAAATGCTTTTTACCAGGATCGCATCGATTTTTTTGCTCAGGTGGCCAATGTCAACCACTTTGGGACCTCCATTTTGCGGCAGGGGTTCGCTGGGTACCGGTTTGAAGGTTTGTTTGCCGTTTGCAATGTCCAGGGCAAGGGCGCCTGCTGCTTCGAGCAGGTCATGTTCGGCTTCCTGATTGATGAAGCCGAGTTCCAGCGCTTCTTTGGAGGAAACCGGTCTGCCGGTGCGCAGGATCTCTGCGGCCTTTTCCAGGCCGATAATACGCGGCAGCCGCTGGGTGCCGCCGGCGCCCGGGATAAACCCGAGATTTACCTCCGGCTGGCAAAACACAGCGGCTAATCCCTTTTTAGCAATGCGGGCCGTACAGGCCATAGCGAGTTCATTACCGCCGCCAAAGGCAAAACCGTTCAGGGCGCACACGACGGGTTTGGGGTAGGCGGCGATATAGTTCAGCACCGCCTGAAAATCCTGCGAATTTTTTATTCCCTCTTCGGGTGTTTTCAGGGAAGTGATCATATTCAGATCGGCCCCGGCGACAAAGGCTTTTACTCCGAAGCCGGTGATGACGGCTGCCCGTACACCCGGGTCGCTTTTGACTTCCTCCAGGGCTTCCTGAATCTGGCCAAGGACTTCCAGGTTCAGGGCGTTCATAACCTTGGGGCGCCGGATCGTAACATACAATACCCCGTTTCGCACTGCGCATACGATATCGCGCAGTTTCCAGCCGCCGGCCGCCCGGGCCTGATCCAGCGATTTGGGTGCCGGGAAGTCCGGGTATTCTGCACAGAAGTTTGCGACAAGCCGGTGCGCTTGCGCAATACCCAGTTTATTCATGAATGTGAAAGGCGCCTTGATCACCAATGCGGTTTCACAGGCCATATTCAAATCGTCGATATGAACGATCCCGGTATCGAGGATGAAGGCAGACAAGGCAAAGAAAGCACCCTGAAAGTGTTGGACCAGTCTGGACTCCTGTTCCGGATCGAGCACAACGGTTTCCCCGCGGCCGGCGGTTTCCCAGAGCATTTTTGCCTTGTTTTTTTCGTGCAGGGTCGCCGGCGTTTTAAACCAGGGCAGGACCAGCCGGTTCATTTCATCGAGTCCGTGTCCCGTGATCGGATTACCGCCGGTGAGGTTCAACGCCGTAAAGGGGCCCACACCCAGCCCCAGCGCTTTCACGGCTGCAGCGTCGATCTCTTTTTCATTGCCCAACCCCTTTTCCAGGCAAAGGATGGCCGTTTGGCAAAGTCCCTCAAAAATGGGGTCAATGGCGTATCCGTAGGCGCTTTTTACCCGGATCGGTATTTTTCCGATGGATTCATAGAACGCCAGCAGCAGATCGGCGAGGGGCTCAGCCGTTTCGGCGCCGGGCACTATTTCGACGATGGGGTTGATCTCCGCGGGAAAGAAGTAGTGGGCCACCAGACAGCGCGATTTGTCGCGGATATTCCGGAAGATCACTTCCGGCTGCATGTGCGAGGAGTTGGACAGGAAAATGCAGCGGTCATCCGTCATGCTTTCCACCTGGCGAAAAATGCGGTCTTTTATATCGGCGTCCTCCGTAGCCGCTTCCAGCACCAACTGGGCGCCCCGGATGGATTCGTAATCCAGTGTAAACGAAATGGCGTTAGTGATTTTCTCCGCCTGAGCGGGTTTAAATGCACCTGAATCCAGGGCTTTCCGGATCTTTTTGCCGGTTTTGGTTTCAGCCTGCAGGAGCGCCTCGGGAGAGATATCGACGACTACAAGTTCCACGTCATAGGGGGACAGGGTTTTGGCGAAATGCAGGGCGATGTCGGGGCCTATCTGTCCAGCCCCTATCACCGCAATTTTTGAAATATTCAGTGTTTTGAACGGATAAGCCATATCGATCTTCTTTTTATATGGATTTACTGAGCGCTTTGTCGGGTTGTGTTGTTTTGGGCTGGCGTGTGGCCATGGCCTTGTTTTTTGCTTTGAAAAAGGTGTCGCGCGCGATGACCGCAGCCCCGAACGATACCGCGTATTGCGGTACATCGAGTACCTGAATCTCTTTGTTGAATTGCTCGTTCAACATCGTTTTCAGGTAGGGGTGGTATGCCGCCACACCGCCGATCATGAAGGTTGGAATACCCGGTGCGAGGCGCATCTTGGCCACTTTGCCGGCAATGGAGAGGTAGATGCCGCGGGCAATATCTTCCGGGCTCATGCCTTCAAAAATCCAGTTCATGATCTCCGTTTTGGCAAACACGGTACAAAAACTGTTGAGTGGCTTATTGTAGTTGGAATGGGCGGCCAGCGTGCTCATCTCCGCCACGCTGATCTGCGCCCGTTCGGCTATTTCGGTCAGGAACGATCCGGTGCCTGCGGCGCACTTGTCGTTCATGTAGAAGTTCTCGACATTGTTTTCCTTGTTGCAGTGGATGATCTTGATATCCTCGCCGCCGATGTCCAGGATGTTTTTATCTCCCGGGAAGAGGTGCGAGACACTGGCTGTAGCGCAGTTGATCTCCGTTTTTGCCATGTCCGTTTCCGAAAAGTGTTTCCTGCCGTAGCCGGTGGCGCAGCTGTACCGGATGTTGAAATTGGAGGTAATGGTTCGCATGACATTCCGCTGGGCGTGCTTGTCGTTGCTGAGCGAGGGCAGGGAATAGCGGAACAATGGGGTTCCTTTTTCATCAATCACTGTAAACTTCGTGAACGCGGAACCCAGGTCCACCCCAAGAAAACAATCGGAGTTTTTGAAGGCTGCGGGCACGATATTTTTGTTGGCAAGCCCTTTGTCCAGGATCCTTTTGTTGACCTGGGCGGCCACGCCGGGAATGCGCGAAATGATATTTTTATTGGACATGGCTTTCACCATGTTGGTAAACGAGAGGTTCAGGGAAGTCCTGATATAGTGCTTCCGGCCGTAGGCGACGATCTTGCCGTTGAAAAAATCAATTTCGGTGGGCCGGTGGTTGATCAGGTCCAGCGCCAGGGAGGGGAAGTGGTCGCCGCCTTTTTTCAGGTAGCGCAGGCAATGCCGCACAAAATCGTCGGGGAAGCGGATCTTCTCATTTTCGGCTACGACCACGGCTTCATTGATGATCTGCTCGACCAGTTCGACTGTATCCGAGTCGGCCATGGCTTCGGCCATGGTGAGCCGGCTAACACCGCACAGTGCGCTCACCGATGCGTTCAGAATGGTTTTTTCCCAACTTCGTTTGAGGATCTCGAAGGCGTCCACGGCCTTGGTTTCCAGATTTACGCTGTTGAGCAGGTCCGCCAGCTGGCGCGCTTTTTCCGGGCAGGCGTCGTTAACGGAGCCGATATAGTTGGGGGGTACGAAAAAGGTGACTTTTACGGTATTGGGTGAAATGAGCGCTCCGGCATAATTCACGACCATGCGGAGGGTTTTAGCCTCGCCGAAGGTTTCGGAGAGCATGTCCTCCACATCAATGCCGTTTTGTGCGGCGACCACCTTGAGTTTTTCCGAATTCAGTCTGGTCGCATCCTCAATGGCGCCAGGCATTTGGTAGGACTTTACGGAAAATATCAGGTAGTCCAGATCCAGTCCGGCCATTTCTTCGATGCTGGCATAGACCTTGTCGAAACGGGCGGCGGAGCAAAGCGCGTTTTCAAGAATGATGCCCTCCTCTTTGATTCTGTTCCGTTTCACTTCATTTCGCACGCAGATTGCCACGCTGCAGCCTGCTTCCTGCAGTTTTACTGCCAGAATGGAGCCCACCGGTCCCAGTCCTATAATCCCGATCTTAATTCTATCGTCATCGGCCATTAGTTGTATATTTTAGATCCTTCCAATTGTTCCAGAAATGTCTCGATTTTCGTGACGCTTTGGCTTTCGGAGAAAAAGCGCAGGTCGCACAGATCGGCTTCGATCACCAGAGCAGGCACGCCGGTTTCCAATTTGAGCCGCTGGGGCATTCCAAATTTGGCGTTCGAGTTGTTGAAGCAGGTTTTGGAGTCGTGGTAAATGATGCCGTCGATATGGTATTCGCTGAACCAGTCGGTCAGCATCTTCATTTTGGCTTTTTCGCTCCGGTTGATGAAAATGGCGGTATAAGCCCGGGCGGTCGAGTCCCAGGGGTCGTTTTCATCGAACTGGTCAAACACCCAGCTGCTGCAGTAGGTGGAAGCCACGACGGCAGCGCCGTTCTCGGCAAAGAGATCGCTCAGCATCCGGAGCCTGCCCCAGATCGGCATGCCTTCCCAGAAAATCCGGGTGCGGGTTTCCGGCAAAAAGCCGATTCCGTTCCCGATATTGTTCTCCAGTTCAGCCAGCAGGGTCAGGTAATAATCCTTGGCGATCTGGGTTCCGCGAAGCACCACGATCGGCCCCATGTGGATGGTTCCGTCAAAAAAACTGATCGGGGGATTGGGTGCAGTGGATGTTTTCAGCACTTTTTGCCAGAGCAGGGTCGCTTCCCTGCTGAGCCGGACGACCTCCCGAAAGCGATCCAGGTCAAATTTTTGTCCGCTGGCCTGTTCGCAGGTGGGGATCATTTTTTTGAATTGTTTCACTACCAGATCCACTTCGTCCTGGCTTACTTCATCCAGGTGCCTGGGCGGCTGGATGCCCACAATGGGGCATTTAAAGTGGTCGGCATAAAACGTGAACCAGTCCTCCACCTCCCGGCATTGGTTCGTATTGTAGGCGATAAGGTCGGGTTTGGGGACGCCTTTCAGGCCGTAATGGGTTTGGAGGGGGGATATATTTTTCAGAAAGGAGCCGATATCGGCTGTGGTGTAGGAGCAAACATGGCCGGAATAACCGGTTTTTATAGCTTCCGGTATGCAGTTCATGGCGGTCCGGGTAGCGCCGAGGAGCGCCCCGTGGTTTTCGGGGAAGTACACCTCAAAGCCAAAGGAACGCAGCAATTCAGCGGGGCCGACACTGGTACACCACGCGACCTTCTTGGTGCCCGACTCCAGGAGGTTGAAATAGTCTCCCATGATCTCTTTCAGGAGATCGGTTGTAGCTAATCTGTACATGGTTCGGTCGGTTTGTTTGAATCCAGTTCGACAACATATACTTCTTCTTCCACCGGAACCGAGTTGCCGTAAAGGTTCAGCAGGTGGGACCGGTATTTTTCCAGGACGTTCTTGGGCGCCATTTTCATGGACGGGGTGAGGGTGTTGTTGTCCAGGGAAAGTTCGTCGTGAATGATTGCCGCCGATTTGATCTTGGCAAATTTTTGTCCGATGCTGTTGTTGGCCATTTCGAGGCAGCCGGTCAGGCAGCGGCCGAGTTCGTTCAGGCTTCTGGGGCAGAAGCACCCTTCTTCCGGGGTGAGTTCAAAATCGGGTTTGTCGAGCATTTTTTTATTGGGGAAAATCAGCGCGACGGGATGCGATTCGCCGCTTCCGGATACCACAGCATACTGCACATAGTGGCATTTGAGTTCGATGGCCCGCTCCAGATCGGTCGGGATTACTTTTTCCCCGTTGGACAGTTTGAATATCCGGTCTTTGCGGGAGATGAGTTTGAGTCCGTCTTCGGTGAGTTCCCCCACGTCGCCGGTGCGGTACCAGCCATCCGAGGTGAAAATCTGTTCGTTGGCCTCGTCGTTGTGGTAATAGGACACCATGACGTTAGGCCCCTTTATGAGAATTTCGCCATCGGCTGCGATACGGATACTTACGCCCGGAATTGGTTTGCCGACTACCCCGGGTGTTCTTTTCAAAGCGGGGTTGGTAAGGGTGCAGCAGGGAGAGGTTTCCGTGAGGCCCCAGCCTTCAACGACCGGAATGCCGCGTTTTTCAAATTCGTTGGACAATCGCTCGGGGAGAGCCGCCGCCGCAGTAAAAATGAACTTAAGGCCGGAGTTGAATAGAATCTGTTCCGCGGCTTTGCTTTCGCTGGTCATTTCAACCAGCGATTGATATACTTTGGGCACGCTGAAAAAAACGGTGGGCCGTACCAGGCGCCAATTTTCGAAAATGACGGCCGGGTCTTTGCCGTAGCTGCTTTCCAGGGAGTAGGTAGCGCCGCTGTACAGGGCGGAAAACAACTCAAATATACCGCCGAAACTATGGTGCCAGGGCAGGTAAGACAAAAAGCGGTCGTGTTCATTGATGCCCAGAACGATCTCGATGGCGGCTTGCTGGGAGAGGATGTTTTTGTGTGTGAGTTGTACGCATTTGGGGAGCCCCATTGTACCCGAGGTGTACATGTTGAGGCAGATCGTATCGGGGTGGATATTTTCCCCGAATGCGGAACCGCCCTGCGGATGGGGCTTGAGCAATTGTTTGAACGGGATCAGGTCTGGAAATCTGCGATCCTGGACGTCATCCGCAAGGGCATAGATATGCTTGATTTTAAGGTCGGTGCCAATGTTGCCCAACTGGCTCTCGTTTTCCAGCGCCATCCATTCTGCATCGGAGTGGTTGATGAGTAATTCGGCCGTCGCCCTTTTGAAATTGGCAAAAACAGGAACGGCAATGCCACCGGAGGCCATGACGGCGAGTTCCATTTCCAGCATTTCCAGGCAGTTCCGGGAGAAGAGCACCATCTTGTCGCCATGGGTAAACCCTGCCTCCTTCAGGTTACAGGCAATATTCCGGATATTGCGGTAAAACCCGGCCCAGGTGATACCCGTATATTGCCCCTGCTCGTTTTTTTGCTGAAAAACGATTTTTTCGCCAAAACGCGCGGCGTTTCGGTTCAGCATGGCGGCAATGTTCGGCACAATTTCGCCCAGCGGAAGATCGGAATGTAAGATGTCCATAAGTTCCAGTTTGTAGCGGCCGGCTATACCTGATGCATAACGACTGCAGCCTGTTTTTCTAAAAGTTTGTAATAGCGGAATCCCCCCCAGAGTGCCGCGCCGATTGCGCCGGAATAAATCGCATGGGGATGGGACAGGAATACCAGGTTGTTTTTCTTGTGCTCGGCAGAGAGCTCTTCAATGGCCTGGATCATGCCTGCATTCATACCCATGCCCCCGACCAATGCGACGGGGGATTCTGCGCGCAGGGAACTCAGGAGTTTGATGACCCGCTGCGCAATAGAGATATTGATCCCTTTGACAATATTGGGAGTGGAAAGGCCCTTCGAAACGAGGTTGATGACATCGGTTTCGGCCAATACGGCGCAGATGCCGGACGGCACTTCCGGATTGTCGGCTTTCAGGGATATTTCGCCCACTTCTTCCACGGCCAAACCGAGGTAGCGGGAGATGTTTTCAATAAACTGGCCGGATCCGGATGCGCATTGACCGGTCATTTTATAATCCATGACTTTGCCGCGCGGGTCCACCTTGATCGCCCGGACATAGAGCCCGCCCATATCCACCACGGTTTTTGCTTCGGGAACGAAAAAAACGCCCCCGCGGGCATGGGAGGTCATGCTGTAAAAGTGCCCGGTTTTTCGCTCGACCATTTCCCCTTCACCAGTCGAAGCGAGGTAGGCGATATCCCGTTCATAGTCCAGGTTGTTCCGGCTTAAAATCAAATCCACGGTTTCCACGACCACATCTTTCGGGTTGCGCTTCCGGATCTTTTCCGTTTGCATATCCTTCAACTGGTGATCTCCCGAATGGTGATCGTACGCCATCAGCACGACCTTGACGTAGCTGCCGCCCACATCGACGCCCATGGTATAGATTGACTTTTGCATTGCTCAGGTGTTTAAGTTATTCGTTTCTTTTCCGGTCTTGTGCAGGAGCTGTGCTACTCTTCCGCCATTTCGACGGATTTCGAGGGTTCAGGCAGGTCGGCGCTGATATTCCTGCGCGCAAACATGGCGCCGCCAAGCGCGCCCATGAATATTGAATCGGTGTGGATGTTCATGGTTACTTCGCCATAGGAGTCGGTTACCATTTGCTTCACATATTTCAATACGGCCTGGTTGCGGGCAACCCCGCCGGTAAAGGTGAACTCGTTCTTTACCCCGCCGGAGCGCGCGATGAGCGACATCGCCCGCTGCACGATGGCCTTGTGCAGTCCGGCCAGGATATTGGGCCGTTCCTCGCCGTTGTGGAGGAGTTCTTTAACTTCCGCTCCGGCAAACACCGTGCAGGTGGAGCAAATTGTCGTTTCCTTGGTGGCGCTCATGGCTTCGGGGCCCAGCTCATTGAGCGACAGCCCGAATTCGTCGGCGATATAGCCCAGGTAGCGGCCGCAGCCGGCGGCGCAGCGGTCGTTCATGTGAAAGCTGGTGACCAGTCCGTGGCTGTCCACCTGAATAGCCTTGGTATCCTGCCCGCCGATGTCGAGCACGGTTCTGGTATTGGGGAATACGGCATGCGCGCCAAACGCGTGGCAGAGGATTTCCGACTTGATGCAATCTTCCGGGAACGGCAGCAGCGCCCGGCCGTAGCCGGTCCCCACCATTTTGGCGATATGAATATCCTCTCCGATGATATCCTCGATATGTTCCCGCAGGGTGTATTCCACATTTTTATAGTTGTTTTTCACCGCGTTCAACTCGGCGTAGTACCAGTCTTCCATGCTGTCGTCTTCCGGCTGGTCTGCCAATCCGCGGTATTTTTCATCCAGTATTTTCATGGATTCGAGGACCAGCTCCTTGAAGTTGTACTGCACCATTTCATTTTCAACCGGCGTAATACTTTTATCGAAGGCGAGCATAAGCGGTTCGTAGAATTCCGGTCCTTTTTGGGCGACTTCATTGTTGTAGCGCTCGCTTACAATATCCCGGAAAAACTGGTTTTTAGCCCCCAGTTCTTCGTTGATGAATCCGTGGCGGATTTGGGGGCGGATGGTTTCGATGATCTCGTTCAGTTTTTCAGCAATGGCGGCCTTGTTTGCATAGGAAAACTCCGAAACGGTTTTCCGCAGCATTTCCTCCAGGCGGTCCATCCTGCGTTTGAACTGCCGGTACTGAAACACCATCCGGATATCCTCCATGTATTTTTTGAATTCCGGTTTGGATTCCATGTCCTGCTTGATCCGGTTGGCGAGCAGGCTGAACCGGGCGTCGTAAATGGCCTCTTCGCGTGCGATATCGGCTGCCACCTTGTAATTGGCCCGGGTATTGGTAATGCCGCGGCCGATGATCTCATCTTTTTCGTTGATAATGACGGCTTTTGAAGTGGTGGAGCCCAGGTCTATGCCTAAGTAGTATTTATTCATGGCCTATACATTTTCCGTTGCATGAATGGTCTTTCTTTGTTCCAGCATCTGGAAATAGGATTCCAGTCTGTTTTTAATGTTGGAATAGGAGAAATAGCGCGGGTCCACGAGGTCTGATTCGATAAACCCGACCGGTACTTCGAGGCGGTCTTCAATTTCGCGCATCATGCTCAATTGACCGGCGGAGAAGGAATTGCAGCTCTTGATCGAATTGGTGATGTACCCGTCGGCCTCGTAGTCGCGGATATATTTGGACAACAGGTCGATGCGCTGTGGAATGCTGAGGTTGGTGTAGCAGTTCATGCAGTATTCTGCCAGTGATTCCAGGGGCCTTTCCGGATCGTGGCGCCAGCCCAGGTCATAGACTCCACCGACCTTGGTATAGGAGGAGGCGACAATGACCGCCCCCATGTCGTAGAAAATCTTCCAGAACTCCCGGAAGCTGGTCCAGTTGGGCGGGCCTTCCACGACCAGCCGGTATTTTTCCTCCTTCATTTCTCCCTCTGGCGTGATGGGGCCGAGGCCCAGGCGCACGCGTTCCTTGATCTCGCTGTACAGGGCCTTGTAGTAATCTACGGCTTCCTGAGTGCCCCGGAATCCGATATTGATCGGGCCGATATAATATACGCCGGCGAAATAGGCATCGATGGGCGAGGGTTTGTGCTTGGTGGTGTCGAATATCTTGGTGATCCAGTCTTCGGCTTCCTTGGCGAGGGCCAGGATCTTTTTCAGTTTGGCTTCATCGTATTTTATGCCGGTCACCGCTTCCATTTGCGGGATGACTTCCAATTTGAGTTGTTCGACCATGTACGCGGTCATTTCAGGCGTTATCCGGCCGTTTTCCTGATAGGGCGTATGGATCATGATCACCTTCGCGTTCGGGTATTGCCGCTTCAGGGTTTCAAACCACTTCATAAACGTAAAACATCCGGTGTAGCTCAGCAGGAGGATATCCGGTTCCGGCAGTTTTTGGCCGGTCGGGCCTATGTTCCCCTTCATCATCATGCCCACATCGCATTTTACATAGGTACACACATCTTCCGAGTGGGCGTGCCGTTCGGCTTCTTTGATGTAGGAGGCAGATTTTTTGCGCATGGCGCTTTGCAGGGCGTTGATTTCCGGATACACCGGCAGCAGGTCGAAGGTGCGGATCAGTTCGGACAGATTTCCCGGAACGAAGGTGTAGCACACCTTTTTGCCGGTCTCGTTTGCTGTCGCCAGCTCGTTGAAAAGGCCTTCGATCATTTCCTTCTGGAGGATCATGCTTTGCTCTTTTTGCACTTCTCTGGACATAGCTGTAGATTGTATTGTCAGTTAGGAAAGGAGGGCCTCGGCGGGTTCGTCTTCCCACAATTTGATGGAATCGGAGAAGGCGCCAACCTGCTCTTTGATCACTTTGAATTGGTTGATGTTTTCGCTGTATTGAAAGGCGATATAGCGGATCCCCATTTTGTTGAACGCGTTCTGGAAAATCGGCGCGTCGAGCAAACTCGGATCGCAAAAACTGGCCGAGGCGAAGATCACCCCTGCGGCGCCCCTGTCCTTTACGATTTTGGCCAGCCGGAATTCTTTGGGGTCGTGTACGTCGTAAATAGAAGAGGAATACCGGCTTTGGCGGAGGTAGGCGTTTGCGATGGCCTCGAGCGGGTTGCCGGTAGTGGCGTTGATATCGCCCAGGATCATCCGTGCACCCAGCATGTAATCGTCGTCCACCACATAACACCCGGCTTCTTCAATCGCCTTGATCAGGCCGATGGCAGGTTGCTCGCAGAATGCCCCGGATACGACAACCTTTACCTTGTCCTGCGGGGTGCCGATATCGTTTTGGATGTGTTCGCAAACCGCTTCCAGGATGGCGTTGTGTTCTTCGACCGGGATTACTGTTCCGGCGCGGAGGATATAATACAGATCTTCAATGCTCAGGCGCCAGGGGTATTCCTGCCGGATGTCGTAGATGAACTCGATCAGTTGCCGGTTGCGGTTGTACAAGCGGATAGCCTGATTCAAATGTTCTGCCGTCACCTCCACGCCATTCAACGCATGGATATACTTCAGCACATGCTGCATTTCCTGCTGGTAAAACCGGCCGCCTATTTCCGGCATGAAGTTTTGGGGAAAATCCATGTACTTCACGAATTTTCCGATTTGCTTCTGTTTGAAAATGCCGGAAAGGTTGCGGATAACATCGCAAATGGAGGGGAAGACAAAGCCGTCGAAATGGTCCATGTGTTTGTCGAGGGCCAGTTCCATGACACTTCTCGGGATGTGGCAGATGTAGGACTGGTAGTAGGCGTCGCCTTTGACGATTTGTTTCCGGTCGCCGCCGCCGAAAATCCCGACAGCGAGCCCGCCTGCAGCGTGTATGATTTCTCTTGGGAAAAAGATCGGCAGGTAACCCACTATTATGCGACCTTCTTTTTCCTGCTTCCACTGTTTGGCGCGGGTGAAGTTCAGGTCGAAGGCAAGTTCCTTGCAGGCGTGAATAATTGCGGTAAAGTCTTTCATACGCAGTGATGATTTTTGACTTTAATTTGCCCAAGTTACCTCGGCAAGACCCAAGGGGCGGCTCCGTGCTTTCCCAGGACGCCCACTTGTTCCCGACAAATATAAGGTAGAAATTCAATTAAGACTAATTCGTCCTAAATAAAGTATTGCAACCTCAAAATAATGCTCTGTTTCGCAATTTTATGCTGCCGCTTGCCTGATTCGCTCCGGGATATTTACCTTGAGCCTTTGATGATGGAGCCCGGCTGATAACCATTTGCCCGATCCCGTATTTATGCTTCGGATAAGCGTTCCATCCCCCAGGATTTGATCTTTTCAGCTTAACTTAAAATCATATGCAAAACGTACGTTTTATGGCGCTTGCTACCTGCGCCACCATCTTTGTCTCGTTTTTTGTGACCCAGTCGTTGCAGGCGCAGGGCCAGGCGCCTGCGAGAGTCGACAAAACAGCGAACCAGGTCCAAAAGAAAACGGCTAACCTTCCTTATTGCGACGAAGTTTTGTCCAAAGCGTCCAAGGAACTTCAGACCCAGGCAGATAATAACTGTGAAACTGCTGTGCTCTGCGTGCAGTGCTTGGAGCGTGCCTCCAAGGCTGAAATTTACGCTACCATGTACGCCCAGCCGAAGTTGCAGCGTTGCAAGGCAGCCGTTGACATTACCACACCAACGAAGGTAAAGCCCAGTAAACCGGACATCAACTTTGAAATTTACCAGTCGGTCTGCCTGACGGAAGGTGTTAATCTGAAAGTGGTCTTTCCGGAAGGGCATATCGATCCGGCCAATTATTCGGTCACCTGGGATGTTGATGGAAATCCGTTTGCCAAAGGCCGCGAAGCCAGCTGCGTTTGCGGGAAAAAAGCTACCGTGACAGTGACGGACAATGTCAACAAACGCTCCGTTCAGAAAATTATGGATCTGCAGAACGCGTGTAAAACTTCGCCGCCGAAGGAATAATTTTCCAGGTCTGGACATTTCACGTATACACGGATGGTTTAATTTTGCTCGGAAATTAAACCATCCGTGTATGCTGTCTCGCGTTTTCACCCTGTACTTTGCCCTCACTCTTGGTGCATCGGGGTTCTCCCAACAAGTATTTACCGATGTTACGACGAACACCGGCATTCCCTTGCCGGCGGGAAGTACCAGTATCGCGGTCGGCGATTTTAATCGCGACGGACTGGACGATCTGTACGTCTGTTTCGTCAACCGGAAAAACCAGCTGTTAAAAAACCTGGGCAACGGCTCTTTTTCGGAGGTCGCCCAAAGCGCAGGTGTGGACGTGGACGGCAAAAGCATGGCGGCCGTATGGGGCGATATAAACAACGATGGCGCCTTGGACCTTTATGTGGCCAATCAGGGCGCCAACGACCAGCTCTTCCTGAACAAAGGCGACGAGACGTTCCAGAATATTACGCTTCAGGCCGGTATCTACCAGATCGGCAACCCTATGGCCGTCAATATGGCCGATGTCAACAACGATGGCCAGCTGGATATTTACGTTTCCAATTTCCTTGCGGAAAATGTCCTGTATCTGAATATGGGCACCTCTTTTGTCAATTTTACCTGGCAATCGGGGGCACTGGACAGCGGCAAGTCCATGGGCGCGGTTTTTTTTGACTATGATCTGGACGGGGACCAGGACCTTTACCTGGTACATGACGGCAACCAACCCAATTTTCTCTACCAAAACAACGGTCAGGGCGTCTTCACCGAAGTTGGTCAGGCTGCCGGTGTAAATACGCAAAGTTTCGGTATGGGGGTGGATGCCGGCGATATCGACAACGATGGGTATCCGGACCTGTACATCACTAACCTGTATAAAAATATCCTGCTCCGCAATAATGGCGACGGGACTTTTGCCAATATTTCCACAAGTGCCGACGTGGAGGACAACGGTATGGGCTGGGGGGTGACCTTTCTCGATTACGACAACGATGGCCGCCAGGACATCTACGTCGCCAACGACTATGCCTTTTCTCCCTACCCAAACGTGCTGTACCGGAACCTTGGGAACCTAGTCTTTGAACAGGTATTTACCGATACGGCCTTGTGCAACAAGGACGACAGCTACGGCACCGTCTGCTTCGATTTCAACCTCGACGGCAACCTGGATGTCGCCGTGGCCAACCGGGGCCCCAATGAGCACCTGCAGCTGTTTCAAAATGGCGGACCCTCCGGCCATTGGATCGGAATCAAACTTGCCGGTGTACAAAGTAACTTTGGCGCAGTCGGCGCCCGCGTGCGGATCACTGACGATCTCGGTGTCGTCCACGTCCAGGAAGTCCGGGCAGGGCAGGGCTGGACCAGCCAGAACAGCAATGTCCTGCATTTTGGCCTGGGTAATGCTGAAAGCCTGCAGTCTGTTACTATTTACTGGCCTTCCGGTTTTGAACAGAGCATCGACCCGCAACTCTTCAGTCTGGATGCCTATTGCTGGATTCTGGAGGGAGGGGGGCCAATGCCCGGCCTGGTGGTGCAGATCCCGAATCCAACCCGGGAGACGGAGATTTTGCCGAATATTGATTTTTCTCTTTCACCCAATCCCTATAGCGGCGGTCCGCTTGTACTGGACCTTCGACGGACCGGTTCCAGTCCCCTTCAACTGGAGTTGTTCGATATGACCGGAACATTGCTTGGCACAAATAAGTTAGCGGATCCGTCTCCCGAAAAGTCGCAGTATACCCTGGCGTTGGCAGATATGCTGCCGGCCGGCTATTCGGGCCTTGTTTTGCTGCGGCTGTCCTTCGCTTCCGCAACGGTTACCAAAAAAGTAATGGTTGCGATGCGGTGAAAAACGTTGTTTTACCATAGTGCCAACCCGATCTGTACCCCAAAGACCAGGTCGAGGATACGGGTGGTTCCCGGACCGTATTCAAAATTCAGAAACTCGTTGTCTGGTAAAAGTTCTGCATCGGGTGGCAGGGAGCGGGTCACTTTAGTATAGGCGAGTCCCATCCCGAAGTAAGGCTCGATCAGTATTTTCTGGTAGGCGCCGGTATAATACTGCCTGCCCATGCGAAAGGCCATGCCCCGGGTTTTTACGGTTCGCTCCACCGGCAGGATCTCGATGTATTGCTGGCCCTGACGGAAAACCTCGCGAAGGCTGATGTGCCGGATATCGTTGTATTTCCCTTCCAGACCGATATATAGGGTACTGCGTCCCGGCCGGGGTATATGGTATTTCAGGCCGGCGCGCAGGCGAAGCCCTTTGTAGGATTCGCCCTTTTGGTCGGCAAAGTAGATGGAATTGAAAAAAGCGCCTACCCCGGCATCGGCACTGAACTGGCGGGCAAGCGGCAAGTCGGCGCCCAGGGAAAAGGCCTGTTTGAAGGGATTGAGCAGGGGAGGGAGGTTGGTTTTTATCGTCAGCGCCGGCAATTCTAAAGAGCCGTTGGCAGAACCGGGTTGGGCAAACAGCCTTGCCCCCGAAAGCAGGAGAAACAAAAGCAGAACACGCATTTATTTTGCTATGAGACCGATTTTTCTCAGGACCGGAAGTTCGCCCAGGTCGTAGATCTGAAAGTCGGTTTTGGTAGATACGATCATCTTGCTGCCGTCCACAATCAGGTCGTAGGGATCCGTTATGGCCAGGGCATAGCCCGGGAGTTGCTGGAGCGAAAGCGGGTTGGAAATATCGAACACTTCGAGCCGGTCGGCGCCTTCGTCACATACAAAAAGGTAATGATCCTTGTAGCCGAGGCCATTCGGTATATTGAGTGGATAGGCCCCTTTTTCCACCGGCGCCGTTTTATTGCTGATATCGTACACCAGAAGCGCGCTCTCGCTGGAGATATCCCCGCAAATATTCTGAATGATCTTGATCGTGGAATAGGCATATTGGTCTTTTACTACCACGGGGTCGCATCCGCCGAGGAAGAGGTCTTGTCGGCTGGTTCTGGACAGGATGGCAGGGGCAGCCGGATTGCCAATGTCCAGAATATAAAGCGCCGATCTGGAGCCCAGATAAATGGTATTGTCGTAAATGATGATGGTTTCCAGGCCATAGTCGGTGGTCAGGGTGTGCACGAGCTCCGGCTGATCGGCGTTTTGGAGACTGTAGGTCAGCACGGCATTCGGGTTGAGCACGTACATATAACCGTTGTGTATGGCAAAGCGCGTAATGGAGCCGGACTTTCCGGTGGTTTCAATACTGGCGGCATCTTTGGTGCAGGCCACTGCGAAAAGCAAAAACAGCAGTGTCGAAAGCAGGCTGGTCGTGATCAGTTTCATAAAAAAGGGCCCTGCGCAGGCATATTAGTAGCGTTTAGTTTGTACTTCGGCAATACGCCGCTTCCAGATATACGTCTTCCCAACCGACCACAGCGCCCCGGGACTCGTCCACACATTCAAAAATACCTTCGTATAGCGGCGGGTACAGCAAGGGATTGAATACGCCGGATTCCCGGTTGCGGACCTGGATGTGGTAAAGGTCGCTTATGTCGATGGTAACCAGGTCTTTCCAGCTGTCGGCATACAGGTGGTTGCCGGAAATGGTAAAGTCGGTAATGGCCGGTATCTGAAAAAACGTCAATGCGGCGACGTTCAGGGAGTCTTTAACATTAAAAACATGGATCCCTTTTTTCTGCTCCAGCATGAAAAAAAGGGTGTCCTGCAGGAATATCGTCCCGGACTGTACCACGGTTTGCGGCGGCAGGTTGGTGATATTGTTTAATTCCGGTAGCGGTACATAGACCGGACGTTTCCCGGGGCCACTGAAAGAGAGCGGCTCTTCCTTTTTACAGGCGCTCCAGAAAATGGCGAGCCCCAGTAAAAGTACAAAGATCAGCAGGGTACCGGGAAGCGTACGGTTTTGCATAGGCAAGTGGTGTCTTATACCGGTAAAACGGTTTTTGCCTGGCCGGGGTTGGGTTGTCCGGTATTTATTTTACAAGCGAGTTAAGGTAGATTTCCAGGTTTGTATAACCTTTTTCCAGGCTGTATAGTGCCGAATCATCCTTGCCCGGGTTCAGACCATTGTCTTTCTCCCAGGCATCGGGCATCCCATCCTGATCGCGATCGGCAGGCGCCGGCCGGGAATGCAATTCCGGCCAGCCTCCAACCTGTTTTTGACTGTCAATAATGCCTGTACCAAAGGTTGTTTTGCCGCTCTTTACTTCCTCTACAATTCTGGTGTCAACGGGGTCGCGGTGCAGACTTGCGCCGGCGTGTGCGAGCACGGCGGCGTAGGCCTGCACCGCCGTTTCGACCGGGAGCTCCACACGCATCGGAAAGGGTTGCAGCGCGCGTACGGAGTCAAGGGCGTCGCATTGCACGCCTCCCGCCCAGTTGTCCCGGCTGATTTCAGAAAAACCTTCCACGAAGTTACCCTGCACAAAAAATTTACCAACCGGTGAACTTGGGTTGACGATGCGGTCGCGAATTTTATTTTGCGTGGCCGGGCCGGACTTATAATAGTTGTTGACCATGTTGTAGTTGCCCTGTTCTCCGCCGTAAGCGCTGTTGTGTCCCCAGTTGAAGATGACGTTATTGCGAAAGTCCACCACTTCCCACTCGGGGTGATGGTGGTACCGGGAGCCGCAAAACCGCGGGTTCCTACTGGTGTGGTGCGCCAGCAGGTTGTGGTGGAAGCTGGCGTGGTTTCCGCCCCATATCCCGCCATAGCCGTGCGGGCCTTTCACATGTACCGAGTTGTTCATGCTTTCGGAGATGATACACCATTGCATGCTTACATTCTCGGTATCATACGTGGAGGCACATTCATCGGAGGACCAGCTCATCGAGCAGTGGTCGATGATGATGTTTTTGTGTCGCAGGCAGCTGAGCGCGTCATCCTGCTGCCGGGCTTCATCGCCCATGCGGAAGCGGAGAAAGCGCAAAATGACATTGTCAGCGTGGATACTAACATTGTAATTCCGAAGACAAATGCCGTCACCCGGGGCCGACTGCCCGGCTACCGTGAGGTCCCCCTGGCTGATGTACAAGGGCGATTGCAACACAATAGTGCCGGACACGGCGAACACGATCGTTCGGGGGTAGGGCTCCTTAACTGCGGCCCGCAGGCTGCCGGGGCCATCGTCGTTCAGGTTGGTCACGATAAGCACCTTTCCGCCCCGGCCGCCGGAAGTATATTTGCCGCAGCCTTCGGCGCCAGGGAACGCCGCCTGAACTTGTAGCGCAGTGTTTGTCCGGCTTTTAGCACGGTCGCTTGTGGCAGGGTGGTTGGTTAGACAGGAAAGGGCGCCAAGCAG
>CAYVDV010000015.1:0-25228 GCA_964450465.1 uncultured Saprospiraceae bacterium | reverse complement strand
ATCGCCGGCAGCGCCGCCGCTATCGAAGAAAGTCCCGGTACACGATGCGATCGGTGTACCATTCATCAGATAATTTTGTCCCGCCACAGGGGCGGCCAGGAGTAATAAAGCCCAAAGAAGCGGTTGACATGTCATATAAGGGGGGGGGATAAAATGGCAGCACCATATACTACCGTATGCAAAATAAGATAAAATGCCGGATTCCAGCGCCGTTGATTTCGCTGCCTCCGGCATTTTATCCAAATATCCCGGTTCTTGCTTAAGACATTGGACCGACTTATTGCTTGCCGTCCGGGCCTGTGCTGGCATCATTTCCTTTTTCACCTCCGTCCGTGCGGAGCAGAAAATCAGGAACGCCTTGCTTGCTGGCTTGCTGGCTTGCGGCTGCTTTGGCCGATTCCGGCAGCGATTGCCAGGTAGCCATCATTTTGGCATAATTGGCAGACACCTGATCGAACAGTGGTCCCATCATTTCCAGTTGTTTTTGAAGACCGTCCAGATCAGCCAATGCGGCTTCCTGCTCTTTCATGATCTCTTCTTTTTTGATCTTGCCATCGGTATAGTCGCCAAGCATAGTCTCCAGCTTGGTGCGCATGTCTTCTTCCACTGCGATCATGGCATCGTACTTCTGCTCAAAGGACTGGGCCCGGGAAAAAAGGTCGGCAAAGCCAAAATCAGCGCTCATCTTTAATCCGTCCGGCGCTTTGCCCATCTGGTCCAGTAAGGTTGTGACATTTTGTTTGGCAGACTCCGCGTTGGGTTTGAACTCCTGCATCTTGTTGAGGTTGGCCTGAATGGTGCCGACCAGTTCGGTATCAATGCGGTTGCAAGCGCCGAGCAGGAACATTGCGGCTACACTTACGGTAAAAATCGTGTTTTTCATGACAAAAATCGTTCTAATCTGTTTAAAAACTTCAGGTTGAAAAAGCGGGCCCAAAGGTAGCCTATTCGCATCGGACTTCCATTTATTCTAAAAACGGGGTGCGCAGTTTTTTTACCTTTGCGCCCCGTATTAGGTTTGTCCATCACTTCGCGCCTGTCTGACTTCTGCCATCCCACAAAAACAGACCTGCGCACTAAAGCCGTCACAGCCATGCAGCCTGCATTTGCCAAAAAGTATATCAATGTTTTCCTCTGCCTGGGGAGCAATATGGGCGACCGCGCCGATAATTTGAAAAAGGCCCTTGCGCTGATCAACAAAACGGTAGGTAAGGTAGTCAAGCAAAGCCATGTTTATGAGACGGAACCCTGGGGGCTTAAGGAGCAGGAGCCATTTCTGAATCAGGTGGTGATGCTCAATACGATGCTGGACCCCCGGGATTTGCTCGATGCCAACACCAAAATAGAACGTGAACTCGGGCGGACCCGGAAAGAAAAAAACGGGCCGCGCATTATCGATATCGATATCCTGTTTTACGGCAAACGGATTATCCGGGACAAAGGCCTGGAGATCCCGCATCCCGAACTGCATAAACGCGCCTTTGTGCTGGTGCCTATGCTGGAAATCGCACCCGAACTGGAACACCCGGTATTGAAAAAGCCGATCGACGAACTCTATATGGAATGTGAAGACCAATCCGACGTTGTCATGCTGGATTAGTGCCCGGCACAGGATCTGTTCAGGTTAAAAACGGCTTATTTGTGGATTTTCCGTATCGTTTTATCGCAATTGAAGGAAATATCGGCGCAGGCAAAACCACCCTGTGCCAGCTCCTTGCCGAGCGGTACGGATGCTCGCTCATTCTCGAACAATTTACCGACAATCCGTTTTTACCCTTCTTCTACGAACAACCAGACCGGTATGCCTTTCCGGTCGAACTGTTTTTTATGACGGAGCGGCACAAACAATTGCTCGAACATTTTGCCGAACCGGATTTATTCCGCTCCCTGACCATTGCGGACTATTTTTTCGTAAAAACACTGCTGTTCGCAAAAAACAACCTGAGCGAGGAGGAGTTTCGCCTGTTTCAACGCCTGTTCCATGTCCTGAATGCAACTTTCCCCAAACCCGACCTGCTCCTGTATCTCCATCGCCCTGTGCCCGTATTGCAGCAGCAAATCCGGAAAAGGGGGCGGGATATGGAACGGCTGATCACGGCGGAGTACCTCGAAGGCCTGCAACACGCTTATCTGGAGTTCTTTAAAAAAGAAGCAGAAACTCCGGTTTTGGTGCTGGAACTTGGCGATGCTGATTTTTTACAACATGAACCGGTACTGCAGTCCATCATCCGGCTCCTGCAGCAACCCTATCATCCGGGTATTCGCTTTGTTTCGCTGGATGATGCGAATGGAAAATAAACAGAAAAGTGGTGAATAATTTTGTTTTCAAAACAAAAAATTTGAATTTTGGGCCGCAATTACCGAAACTGATTTGAGCAAAGAATTCGCAAACGAACCGCAAAACGGCGAAGACAAACTGATTGAAAAGGCGCTTCGCCCAAAACTGCTGGATGAATTCAGCGGGCAACAGAAACTGGTGGAAAACCTCCAGATCTTTATTCTGGCTGCCAAACAGCGGGGTGAAGCGCTCGACCATGTGCTCTTGCACGGACCTCCGGGCCTCGGCAAAACCACGCTTTCGCACATTATTGCCAATGAACTGGGCGCTGCACTTAAAATGAGCTCGGGCCCTGTGCTGGAAAAGCCCGGAGACCTCGCAGGTATCCTGACCAATCTGGAACCGGGCGATGTACTGTTTATTGATGAAATTCACCGGCTCAACACGGTGGTGGAAGAATACCTTTACTCTGCCATGGAAGACTACCGGATTGACATCATGATCGATTCGGGGCCCAATGCGCGAAGCATCCAGATCAGCCTGAACCCCTTTACCCTGGTGGGCGCCACCACCCGCATGGGCCTGCTGACGTCCCCGTTGCGCGCCCGGTTCGGGATCAACTGCCTGCTCGACTATTACGACGTCATTACCCTTGAAAAGATCCTCCATCGCTCTGCTTCTATTCTCAATATTCCCATTACCGAGGAAGGCGCACAGGAAATTGCGCGCCGAAGCCGGGGCACTCCCCGTATTGCCAACGCCCTGCTCCGCCGCATCCGGGATTTTGCCCAGATCAAAGGGAGTGGGGTAGTGGACCGGGAGATTTCCCGCTATGGCCTTTCCGCGCTGGATGTGGATGAACACGGCCTCGACGAGATGGACAACCGGATCCTGTCTGCCGTTATCCACAAGTTCAAAGGCGGCCCCGTCGGCCTGACCACCATTGCCACCGCCGTCGGCGAAGAGCCCGGAACGATCGAGGAAGTGCACGAGCCTTTCCTGATCATGGAAGGTTACCTGCAACGAACGCCGCGCGGCCGGCTCGCTACCGAAAAGGCCTACCGGCATATCGGCGTAGTGCCGCCGAAACAAGCGGGCACCCTGTTTGAATGAGCGGAGAAACTACGCCCGGCGCAATAAGTCAACCTTCCTCCGCCATCGCATCCAAAAAAAACTTGACGCCCCAGTTCGGGTACCGGAAGCGGAGATAGGGGCCCCAAAACGGGGCGGAGCCCGGGAGCGCCCCGGAAGTGTTAGGGTGCTTTCCCAGTTTTTGGAATGGCAATGTTTCCATCAGAATTGACCTGCCGGTTTCCCGGAATTTGTGCGATCCGTTGATCGCCGCCAGGCGAAAATACAATACGCTTAATTGCGCGTTACCGCTCAGGCAACGAAAGGAATAATCGCCACACCAGCCGGAGCTGTAACGTCCGGCTATTCGCCCGCTCTTTTCATAAACCGACTGCAATTGTTCCGCAGACCGGACCGTTTGCGCAAGTATTTCCGGCTCGTCCAGCAGGCAGGCGCTTTCCAGGAGTCCCTGCAAGGTGTAGGCAATGGTGTGGGTGAATGCCGTGCGACCGGGCTGAAAACCCCAATCTGCCAGCGTTCCATCGGACTGAAAACGCCGGGCGTAAAACCGCAGGGCAGCGCGCATGCGTTCCGGGATTTCGGGCCAGTGCAGCACTTTGTCCGCCTCCAGCAAAGCCCACACCGCATAAGTGTAATAGGACGGAACAAACCCCGGAACATAGGCCGCCTGCCGCCAAGCGCCATCCCGATCGAGCGTGTCCAGCAACCAGCGCGCGGCTCGTTCCAATGCGCCGCCGGATGGTGCTTCAAGGAGCCCAAACAGGATCATTGCGGTGTTAAATACACTGGGATGCCGGTTGCCGGCAAGTCCTCCCGCGAAGGCGCCGGCTGGCAATTGCACCGATTCCAGCCAGTTTCGGCATTCTTCCGCAAGGACTTTGAGGGAATGGTCCTGTTTAATTGCGGAATACCGGAGCAGGGTAGGGATGAGGTACCCTGTCGTTTCCGGGTAGGCTTTGGACCAACCCCAAAACGGCGAATAACTGTGTGCGGATCCCCGCCCGCCGGTTGCCGCTATACTGCGCCGGATCCAGGCCAGCGCGGCATCGCTGCGTTGTGCCCGGTCGATGTCCGGAAACGCCCGGGAGGCAACAGGAATCGGATTCATACGCATGGAGTGGTTAGAAGCCCTTTTTAAGCTGGCTTCTGGTAATTGCCGCTTTGCGACAAGACAAAATACCGGATAAACCCCCAAAGCAACAAACCTGTAGTTTTGCAACCGAATACCCAACCGGTTTAATTTATGCGAGAAATCAGGTTTATACTCTTTTTCCTGTTCCTGACGGCAGGCGCCCATGCCCAGATCTGGAATGGAACGGATACCTTGTACGGCAATGAATGGATCAATTTTTCCCAATCGTATTTCAAGATCAGGGTTGCCGAAGATGGTATATACCGGATCCCGTACCAGACGCTGGCAGATGCAGGTCTTCCGCTGGATGTTGTTCCGGGTGCACAATTCCGTTTGTACCGCTACGGCCGGCAGGAACCTGTTTTTACGACGACAGACGGCCTTTTTTCAGCCGCCGACTTTATCGAGTTTTTTGGCGAGCGCAACCGCGATATGCTGGACCGCCAGCTGTTTGAGACGCCTGATCAGGATAACCTCAATCCCTGGTACAGTTTGTTCAATGATACCACGGCCTATTACCTTACCTGGGAAACGGGCGGCCAGGCCTTGCGCTATACCCCCATACCCAATGACCTGAACAACCCGCCGCCCAGGGAACCCTGGTGCTGGGCTGAAACGGGTTTTGCTTACAGCAACGTCCTTTTCAAACGCCAGATCGGCAATGAGATCACCTATTCCTGGTACAACGGCGAAGGATTTGCCACCTACGCCTCCAACGATTTCACCGCCAATATCGCCCCGAAAAAATGGCTCCCCGGCGGCCCGGATGCCCTGCTCACCCTGCGCTATGCCTGCGGGCTGGGCGACCACCGGCAGCGTTTGTTTTTCAACGACAGCCTGCTGGCCGACGATCAATTCTCCAACTGGCGGGTGATGCAGCACGAAATTTCCATACCGGCTGCTGCCCTGGTTACCTTGAACAAGGTCCATTTGCAATCGGCCCTGGGCACCAGCGACCGCCATGCCATCGCCGGCATTTTTCTCCGGTATGCGCGATTGTTTGACTTTGAAAACGCGGCCTTCTCGAGCTTCCGGCTTGATGGCGGCCCGGATGCCAAATACCTGGAAATCCAGGCCTTCAATGCGGCGGGCGGCGCCCCGGTTTTATATGATCTCACCAACAAAACCCGGCAGGAAGCAACCGTACAGGGAGGGCTGGTAAAAGCGCTGCTTCCGCCCTCGACTGAAGAACGGCGCTTGTGGCTGGCTGGAATCACCGGCGGCGTTCGGATGGTGACAGCCCTGCAGCCGGTGCTTTTTCGGGATTATTTGCCGGAAAATGCGGATTATATCATCCTGTCCAACACCGCCCTGTTTAAGGACCCTACGGCCAATGGCGCCGATCATGTAGCCGAATATGCCGATTACCGGCGGAGCCCGCAGGGCGGCGGCTATAAGGTGGCTGTGGTAGATGTGAACGAACTGTACGAGCAGTTTGGGTATGGGGTGCGTTTCCATCCGTTGGCCGTGCGCAACTTCGTGCAGTACATTGTTAAAAACTGGGAGCATCCCCGCTATCTGCTTCTGGTCGGCAAAGGACTGGACTACGACAGGTTCCGCAACCCCAATACCCAAAAAATACTGGCGGATTCGCTTTTTTTTGTGCCTACCTACGGCAGTCCGGGCGCGGACCAATTGCTTGTCATGCGAAACAAGTCCCTCTCAGACCCTCTTCTGGCTGTGGGCAGGCTGGCTGTATCCAGACCGGCCGATATCCGCATTTACCTGGACAAGGTGATCGAGCATGAACAGACCTTCCGGGATGCTCCGCAAACCCTCGCCGGCAAGGCATGGATGAAAAGGGTGATCCACAACAGCGGCGGTTTAGCCGGAGAATCGGCCATTATCCGGGCTTATACACAGGATATGGCGGACGAATTGATCCACAACCGTGTGGGCGCCGATGTACACACCTTCTACAAAACATCCAACGATCCGATCCAGCTTTCCAGTTATGAACAAATGCTGGACCTGCTCAACGGCGGGGTGTCGGTCTGGATGATCTTCGGCCATTCTTCGCCCAATGCGGTAGATTTCGACATCGGCTCGCCCAATGTGTACAACAACAAAGGGCGGTATCCGCTGATGATGATCATGGGCTGCTTTTCAGGGTTGTGTTCTGCTCCGCAACAGAGCATCGGCGAGCAATTCCTGCTGGCGCCCGACCGCGGTGCGATTGCCTATATCGCCTCCGTCAATTTCAGTTTCGTGGATGCACTGCATACCTTCGGACGCAGCTGGTACGAGCGCATGGGCGGACCGGATTATGGAGCCACCATTGGCGACATCTTTACCCATACAGTGGGTGAACTCAACAAGACTTCCTATCCCACACTGATCGCCCTGCTGCACCAAAACCTGCTGCAGGGCGACCCTGCGCTGAAGTTGCATTTCAGCAACGGCCCCGATTATGTTATCGACGATCAATCGGTGAAAATTGACCCCAACCCGGTTGGTCTTGAGCAATCCAGTCTCACACTCAACTTCGATATCGTCAATATCGGTGAAAATACGGGTGGAAACCTCTTGTTTCAAATAGATCAGCGTCGCCCCGACGACCAGCTGTTGCCCCGGCTGGCGGATTCTATTGCAGCGCCCGCTAACCGGGTACAGCAGACCGCAAGCCTGTCCACTGCCGGCAGCCAGGTAGGGCTCAACCGTTTTCTGATTGCGCTGGATCCCGGCAATACACAACAGGAACAGCCGGCGGCGGCAGAGCTAAACAACGATTTGCGCGATGCTTCCGGCCAGCCCGGCGTGGATGTTTACTTTTTCGCTGATGATGTTTCACCGGTGCAGCCCGAAAACTTCGGCATTGTGCGCAAAAACCAGGTGACGCTGCGGGCCTCCACGCTGAATACCAATGCTCCGGGGATGCGCTACCGTTTCGAAATGGACACCCTGGAAACTTTTGACAGCCCGTTCAAACAACAAGCCGAGGTAGTGCAAAGCGGCGGCTTGCTCGAGTGGCTGGCGCCGGTATCACTTCAGGACAGTACGGTATATTACTGGCGTATTGCACGCGACAGTCTGGTGAACGGCCAGGTCCCCTGGCGGCAGTATTCGTTTATTTGCCTGCCCGGCAGCGCCCCGGGCTGGAACCAGTCGCACTTCGGCCAGTTTGCCGCCGGCGATTTTATCAACCTGGAAGCGGTGGACAGCAGCCGAAGTCTGGAGTTTGTCAACAGCGCCGGCTTTGTGTCCATCAATGTTGCCTACCGCAACCGCGAGCGATACCCGGGGATCCAGAATGTTTACTACGAGGGCTTTTTCGGCGATGCCGGCTTTAATGGCCAGGGCTTGACGCGCGGGGTGGCCGTGATGGTGCAGGACCCCAATACCGGGCACATATTGCCCAATCTGCCCAACAGCCCGTACAATACGAGTCCGGATAAAACCAAACCAATGTTCTCTTTCAACACCCAGGATTCGCTGCAGCGGATCGCGCTGATCGATTTTCTCGAAAATGTGGTGCCTGTGGGGTCCATCGTCGGATTGCTGGCCCTGCAGCCCTGGAACGATACCCTGGGTTACGCGCCCCGGCGCTGGGCACTGGACTCCGTTTCGTATGGTAAAAACCTGTTTCAGGTGCTGGAAAAACAAGGGGCAATGGAAATCCGGTCGCTCGTGAATTACACGCAAAGTCCGCCACCGTACGGTCTGATCTATAAAAAGGACAGTCCCGCGTTTGGTGCAGTGGACACGGCTGTCTTTCACATTGATTCGGTACTGAATATTCGACGGAGTTTTCAGGCTAAATGGTCGGTAGGCCAGTTTGAAACGCCACCTATTGGCCCGGTTAAGTCCTGGCAAACCCTGCACTGGCAACCGGGGCAATTTGACGACCCTTCGGATATGGCCCGCTTGTCCGTGCTGGGTGTCCGGGAAGGGGCTGCGGACACCCTGCTGTTTTCTGTGACAAACACCCTGGATACGACGCTCGGCTTTCTCTCCGTATCGGAATTTCCACGGCTCAAACTTCGCTACGAGTCCAGTGATACCGCTACCCGCTCTGCCACTCCGCCAGATTATTTGCGGGTATTGTACGAGCCTTTGCCGGAAGGCGCCTTGCATCCTGCAGCCCGGTACAGTTTTTACGCGGATACGCTGGTCCAGGGAGAGCCGGGGCGGCTTGTCCTCGCCTTTGCCAATATATCGGAAGCCGGTTTTGACAGTCTCCTGGTCCGTTTCCGGATTGAAAACGAAACCAATACGGGCACCAATTTTCTGGATCGCTTCCGCCCGCTTCCGGAAGGCGATACCCTGCAGGCATTCCTGAATTTTAATACCGTCAATCTCAGTGGGAAACAACGCCTTCTGATCGATGTAAATCCCGACAAAGACCAGCCGGAGTTGTTTCATTTTAACAACACGGCGGTGCAGGAGTTTTATGTGTCCCGGGATGTTCGAAATCCGTTGCTCGATGTCACCTTCGACGGGGAGCATATTCTCGACGGCGATATCGTGTCGCCCCAACCTGTTATCGTGGCGACGCTCAAGGATGAAAACCGCTTTCTGGCCATGACCGACACAGCGACGTTTACCTTGCGGGTGGTTTTGCCGGACGGAAGCATCAAACCGCTGTCGTTCAGCGATCCCTCGGTTCTGTTCCTGCCTGCCGATCCGGCGAGTCTGCCGGAAAAAAACCGGGCGCGGCTGGAGTGGCGACCCGAGTTTACGCAAGACGGGGAATACCGCCTCCTGGTTAACGGCCGGGATGCATCCGGGAATATTTCCGGCGATTTGGACTATGCCATCCGTTTCCGGGTGATCACGCGGTCCTCGATTTCGAACCTGCTGAATTACCCCAATCCGTTTTCCACGTCCACCTGTTTTGTATATACCATGACCGGGGCGGAATCGCCGGTTCATTTTAAGGTCCAGATCATGACCGTAAGCGGGCGGGTGGTCCGGGAGGTCACTGCGGCGGAATTCGGTCCGTTGCGCGCCGGTACGCATCGCAGCGATTTTTGCTGGGACGGCCGCGACCAATACGGCGACCAGCTGGCGAACGGCGTCTATTTGTATCGCGTACTGGCGAAAAAAGCGGACGGCTCGGACTTTGAGTTTTTTGAACAAAAGGAAGTTGACGGCTATTTCCAGCGCGGGTTTGGCAAGATGGTATTACTCCGGTGAGTCTGGAGCAGGCATATCGGCGCGGTATCCGGCACTCTTTTTGGGGCTCGGCCGGAGTAACCGTATTGCAGTTTTTGCAAATGCTGGTTTTTGCCCGTTGGGCGGGACCTGCGGCGGCCGGTGATTACGCGCTGGCGGCGACTTTCATGGGTTTTCTGGCGCCGCTTGCCGAAGCGGGTATGAGCCAGGCGGTCGTGCAGGCGCGTTCCTTGCGCAGCGAGCAGATGGCTACACTGGCCTGGGTGGGCTTTGCTTTGGGAGCTGCCATACTCGGGTTGTTGTTTCTGGGCGCGCCGGCGGTTTCCCGTTGGTATGAGCGGCCCGACCTGGCGGGTTTGTTGCCGCTCCTGGGCCTGACCTTGCTCATCACGCCGTTTGGCGCCCAGCAGGGGGGCTTGCTGGTGCGGGATTTCCGTTTTGATCTGGCAGCCCGGATCGAGGTAGGCGCGGCATTGACCGGATTTGCCTTGTTGGTGGTTTTACTGATGATGGGCTGGGGGGTATGGGCTATGGCCCTTAGTTTTGTGTTGCGCAACAGCATGGCCGCCCTGGCCTGTTTGTGGGTTGCAAGGCGGCATTATCCGGTGAACTGGTTCAAAACGAGCGCTTTACGCGATGTATGGCCCCTGATTCGCTTTGGCAGCCTCGACTTGTCCGCACGCTGGGCTGATTTTCTGGCGAATTACCTGGACAAGCTTATCGTGGGTAAATGGCTGGGTGCAACGGCACTGGGCTATTACAACCTTGCATTCAGCCTTAGCGTCCTGCCGACGGCACGGATCGGTTATGTCGTCACCCGGGTACTGTACCCTGTTTTTGCCAAAATGCGAAATGACCCTTCGGCGTTACAGTTTTATTACCAGCGCGCGGGCCAGGAGTTGAGTCTGTTGTTGTTTCCGGTGTATATTGGTTTGGGTTTGTTTTCCCGGGAGTTGATTCTTTTGTTGTATGGTGCAGCATGGCTGCCGGCGGCGCCGTTGCTGATCGCTTTTTCAGTTGCAGGATTGATCCGTTCGCTCAATGCGGTGTCTCCGCAACTGACCAAAGGCATCGGAAAACCCCAGTTGTCAACCCTTTGGATGCTGCTCTGGGCCTTTGCGCTCGGTGTCTTTCTCCTTGGTTTTCTTTGGATATCCCCGGAACTTTCTTCGGCTGCCTGGAGCCGCGTTGCAGCTAAGTGTACAGTAGAGTTGTCTTTGCTTTTTGTGCTGGCAAAATGGTGCGGAGTGCGGTTTGGCCCTGTACTGCATTATGCGCTACGCGTACTGCTGGCGTTGTTGCCTGTAGTGGTTACCGTATGTTTGATTGATGTCTATATTGTTGATTTTAGCCTAAAGATTGCTTTGAAAGCGGCATTTTTTGTCGCCGGGTTGTTTTGGTTCGGGACCCGTCCGCGCTGGAAAAATGACCTGAAAACGGTGCGCGATTCCTTCTTCCGGCAAAAAAATCTGCCCTGACCCCACACCCCAAGCAGCATTATCAGCGTTATATGCACCTCTAAGTAAAACGATAATTTAACCCGCATGAAAAAATTCTTCCTGCCTGTCCTGGGGCTGTTCCTGCTTTCCAGTTTCGTTCTTCCGGCTCAAAATCCATCCCGCGTAACCATCAAAGGCATCATCCGCGATACGGCGGAAACCGAGATCGGCTTTGCTACGGTTATGCTGCTCAACCCTTCCGACAGCACGCTGGTGAATTTTTCGCGCAGCGATGACAAGGGTAATTTTTCCTTCCGGAACGTGAAAAACATCCCCTATGTCCTTAAAATTTCATACATCGGCTACATCCCGCATCAACAACTGCTGGAGCCTTCCGCCACTGATGTGAACGATCTCGGTGAAATTCTTGTAAAACCCATCAACCAGGAACTCATGGAGGTGGTCATTAAAACAGCCAAAGCGCCGCTGCGTATCCGGGGAGATACCATCGAATACGATGCCACTACATTCAAAGTACCGCCGGGCTCTACGGTGGAGGATCTGTTGCGACGGCTGCCGGGTATTGAGGTGGATGGCGACGGCAACATAAAAGCGCAGGGCCAGGACGTGAAACGCGTGTTTGTGGATGGCAAGACTTTTTTTGGCGATGATCCGAAAAGCGCCACAAAAAACCTGGGCGCGGAAACCATTTCCCGCGTCCAGGTGTACGACGGTAAATCCGAACAGGCCAAACTCACGGGCGTGGAAGACGGGAAAAAGGAAAAAACCATGAACCTCGAACTCAAGGATGAGTATAAAAAGGGTTCCTTTGGCAAGTTGACCGGAGCAGTGGGTACCGAGGAGCGCTGGGCCACCCGCGGCAATTACAACCGCTTTAATGAAAAGCAACAACTCTCTTTTATCGGCTACGCCAATAATATCAATCAAACCGGTGTGAATTGGGAGGATTACGGCGAATTCAAAGGGCAAAACTCGTTTAGTGAATACGACAATGGAGACTTTGGTTTTGGCGGCGGCGGCGGCCGTATTTTTTATTTCGGCGGCGGGGATTCCCCACTCAACAACTTCGACGGCCGGGGATTTACCAAAAACTTTGGCGGCGGAGTCAATTACAATTTTGACAACAAAAAAACCAAATACAACGCCAGCTACTTCTACAACCAAACGAAACTGGACCTCGACCAGTTTTCCCTGCGCGAAACCTTCCTTAATGACGGATCTTTTACCAATACCGATACGTCTTCCCGGGCGGAATTCCGGGGCAACCACAGTATTGCCACGCGGCTGGAGCAGGAAATCGATTCGATGGATCTGCTCATTGTCAAGGCAAACCTCCGCTTCAGCAACTCGGACAACAGCAACCGCCAATCCCAGTTTTTCAGTAACCAGGACGACATACTGACCAATAGTCTGTCGGTAGACAACAGCGGCAACCTGAATTCGTGGCGCCTGACCAGTGCAGCTATTTTTCGGCACCGCTTCAAAAAGAAAGGACGTTCCATTGCCCTGAGCACCGGATACAACAACAGCCAGTCGGACGGTTCCGATAATCTTTTTTCGCTGAACCAATTTTTCGATGCTACTACCTTGACCGAGCAGATCCGGCAACTGAACCGGAACGACAACCTGTCCCAGCAACTTAAGGCCAGTGCACTCTTCACTGAACCACTCCGCAAGCGCTGGTACTGGGAATCGTTTTACAACTTTAGCCAATCCAATAGCGAAGTAAACCGCCAGGTACTCAATCCGGAACTCAATAACGAGCGGATTGACAATTTAAGCGTGTTCTATGATTTCCAGGTTCGGTACAATCGCCTTGGAACCTCCGTCCGCTATTCCTATGAGGGCTTGAACGCTTCTGCCGGATTGGCCGGACAAAGGCTCGAACTGGACGGTAAATACGCGATCGACCGGGATATGCCGCTGTTGACAGACCCCATCAACCGGACATTTGACAACCTGGTGCCTTATGTGGAAGCCAATTATGAATTTCCAAACAATGTGTACCTGAACGGGAGCTACACGTATAGTGTTGAGGAGCCTCAAATCAACGATTTGCAACCGGTACCGAATGTGAACAACCCGGCTTTCCGCACCGAGGGCAACCCGAATCTGGCGCCGGAGCGATCCCATTCCGTTTCCATGAACCTGAACTACTGGAATCCGGCCTCCTTTGCCAACGTCGGTGTCGGCTCAAACCTGCAGCTTTTTGACAATCAGATCGTGTACAACCAAACCGTGGAATTGGTCGATAATATCGGCATCCGCACGACCTCCCGGCCGGATAACGTATCTGGCGGGTACCGGTTTTCAACCTATTTGTGGTCCAGTTTTCCGCTCGTGAAGACCAAACTCACCATGAACCTGGGCGGCGATGTGAACACCGGCCTGGCGCCGTCTTTTGTCAACGGTGTCGAGAATGAAACGCGGAACAACGGGTACAGTGTGCGCCTCGGGTTTTCCCTGACGCCGGGTCAGAAGCTGGTTATGGGGCTGGGGAGCAATGTGCGTTTTAACGATATCGCTTATTCGATCCGGGAAGAGCAAAACCAGAAGATCCGGAACTACAGCGCCTATGCTTCCGCGAAATGGCAGTTCGCCTCCAGGTTTTTCCTGGAAAGCAATTTTAACTTCGCAAGGTATAAAAACGACCGTTTTGGTTTCAACCAGGAAGTCCCGATCCTGAATGCTTCCGTGCGGCGCCTGCTCGGACCGTCCAACCGGCTGGAACTGCGTCTGGCAGCCTTCGATATCTTTAATCGCCAGGTTAACATTACCCAGACCGGCACCCAGAACTACGTGTTGCGCAATACGGCCACCACCCTGGCGCGATACTATATGCTGAGCCTCAGCTACAACGTTCGCGGATATGAGAACAAGATCAAAAAGAACGATTGGTGGTAATTTTTCCCAATGTGCTTGAAACCTTAAATTCAATACAATATGCGTCTGAAAAGTTTTCCCGCTTATCTCGCTGCGGCGTTTTTTATTTGGGCTTTGTGTTTTGCCGGAAGACTTTCCGGACAGGAAATGGAGGGCGAGATCCGTTATCTGGCGGTCCACAACTGGACTAAGAAAATGGCTGCGCTCGATTACCTGTCGCCGCAGCAACGGGAGAAAATTGCCTATATGTGGGGCAACCGCTCGGAATGGAAAACCTACACCACGCTCTATTTTTCGCCCGATATTTCCCGCTATGAAGATTCGGAGGAGAAAGCGGAACCGGATGATGACGGCTATTCCTGGCGAAAGGAGGCGTACTCGATTAAGCGCAATTTTAAAGACAATACGATCTTCGATATCATAACCTTACTGGGGAAAACGTACGTGATCGAAGACACCCTCCAGGCGCCGGAATGGAAGATACGGAACGATATGAAGGAAGTGGCCGGGCATGTATGTATGAATGCGTTCTGGGAAGATACCGTCAAACACCAACAGATCGAGGCCTGGTTCGCACTGGATATGCCGCTGCCTGCCGGTCCTGAAAGCCTGTGCGGTTTGCCGGGTATCATTTTGGAGGCGAACGTCAACGATGGGGCATTGACCATTACGGCAGACCGGATCCAGTTTCGGAAACTGGACAAAGAACTGGACCTTCCCAGGAAGGTTAAGGGTAAGCATATCAATCAGTCGGACTATCAGGCTAAAGTAAAAACGCACATAGACCAGAAACAAAAGTCGGAGGAACCCTGGTTTTGGTCCATGCGGTATTGATACCTGTTTAAACACAGCACCTCTATATACGCTTAGTGTTGTATCCGCCAGACCGCTTGTCGTTGGATGCTGTCTCTTCGTTCATTTGCGATCAGCCAGTATTTTTGATTCCACCAGGTGATCGATTCAAACTGCCGGGCAAAAAAGCACTTGGGCAGGCGTTTGCCCCTTCGTGTTCCCTGAAAAAACCGGCTGCCTGAAAAACCGGTGAAAAAGTAGGCTGTAGCCCGGGTGTACGGCAGGAAACCCAGTTTTTTACCGATGATATAACTGGTGAGCGCCAATGTTTGGCCATCCGGGCTGAGGGCCGCTCCGGTGACTACGCGGTTTTTCAGGACAAGGCTGTCGCGCAACGCCGCGACGTATCGCCCGGGTTGGGCCGGCAGCACGTAGTGTTTGGTGACAGAATTACCCTTGAACACATTTTTGGAGAACAGATGCAGACTGTCCTGAAAAAAGACCATTGCTTCACAGTTAAAGTTCCAGTCTCGTTTGTCCAGGGGAGGGAATGCAGTTTGATCCGGGTACTCGAAAAGGATGGAGTCCAGGGCGCCGCTTGCGGGATGATACCGGTAAATGCGGAGGTCCCGGCGGGCATTTCTGTTGTTGCCGAAGTCGCCGATATACAGATTTCCGGATCCGTCCATTGTCAGATCCTCCCAATCCCGGTTGGCTACCGGAAGCAGGCGGGTTTCGAGGAGTTGGCCGGAAACTGGATCCAGCCGGAATAATTCAGGCGGGTTGCGGCTGTCATTCAAGAGCCAGAGTTGACCTTCCGGGGAGCGAACCATCCCGGAAACCTCGCGGATGGAGGAAGGCAACAGCGTGTGTCGCGGAGGTGTTTCCTGCGCGGAAAGTACGGTGGGTAAAAAGAAACATACGACCAGGTAAATTGGTAAGCGAAGGCAGGACGACATAAGAAAAGGCAGATTTTAGGTGTGTGCTGTGCCGGCAAAAGTTGTACCGAAAAAGTCCGGTCGAAAAATTAAAAAACCGCTGCACAATCCGTGCAGCGGTTTTTTAATTTTCAAATGAACAGGTGATTACATTTTCACCACCCGTGTCGTCCAGGCAGCGCCGTCTTTTTCAAAACGGACGAAGTAAACCCCGGGGGCAAAGTGCTGAACATTCAGTTGTTCCTGTAGGCCGGGACGCTTTACCGTTTGCACCAGATGTCCGTAGGCGTCGAAAATGCGCAGCGCGTCAAAGGCAGTTTCCGAACGGATATTCAGGACGTCCGATGCCGGATTTGGTGCCAGCGATACCTGCGCGCTGAAGTCCGCTTCTTTTAATCCCACGAGCGTGCTGACATCCGGGGTATACCGCGGCGCGATCTGATAGCCCGAAGTGTAAGGATTCGAGTTGTCGAATTGCCCGCCGATGCCGATAAGATCAAACGGGGCAGGCGGTGCCGGCAGGTTGAACAGGTCAACGTCGTTGTCGATCCGTACCTGGATGGTATCGGAGGGATGGTCGTCAGATACCATGAATACACTGAAGCCGGAGCCCATGCCCGTGGCCCATTGTGCGGGATCAAGGTATTTCAGGTTATTGATCCGGATAAGCTTCGACTCGATGCCTTCGTCGTGGGTTTGCACTACGAGCGGGTTGACAAGCGGGTTGTTCGCGGATACTTTAAAGAGGGTATCAGGCAGGATTTGCAGCAATCCGTTAAACAGGTTGATCTGGCCGCGCACGGTAATCTTGTCTTTCTCCGTAACCGTGTAGCCGTAGTCGTTCACAGCGCTGAAGACGGTGATCCCGGTATTGGTATCGTCGATCATGGTGAATTGCAATCCACCGGGGCGCAGATCTACGCCGTACACCGTAGCGGTCAATTCGCAATAGATCCCAACAGAGTCGGCTTCGCCGTTGGCGTTAACATCGTTGATCTGGTCAATGCTGTATTGCGGATAGCAGCGTACGGTAATAGTCACGGTTGCTTCATCGCAATCAGCGCCTTCACACACCCGGTAGGTAAACATGTCGTTGCCGCAGTACCCGCTGTTGGGGGTGTATGCGATGGTATTGTTGGTTGAACTGACTACAGCCGAACCTTGCTGAGGCGCCTGAGTGATGACGACAACGGTTGGACTGGCGCTCCCCGGAAGGATGTCATTCATCAGAACATGGAGGGTGGCCGTGGCGCCGGACGTTACGATATAATTATCATCCAGGGCCGTTACCCCTGACGGGCAGTCGGACGCGGCGCCTGGGTTGCCAAACACCTCGAAACCATTGATCGTTTTGCCGGTGCTGGTCAGGGCGTCCTGCCAGTTTTCGGGGAGGGAATTGTCGGCGTTGGGGTCGCAAAGCACCAGGGAATGCCCCATCCCGTTGGCGCCTGTGGGCCAGGGTGCGGCATTTTTGTAATCAACGTAGTCGATCACATTATTGGCAGCATCGCGGAGTTCAATGTCTTCACCGGAATTGGTGAGGGCGCCGGCAGTCCAGACGAGGGGCTGGAAACCAAACACCGAGGAAAAGGCGGAGGCATTGACGGCCAGCACCAGGTATTCGCCGGCAGCCATGGAAGTGCCCTGGGCGAAGGTATGGGTGACACCTTGTGTGAACGTCCAGTTGGAGATGTCAACCGTGCTGCTGGAGTTGTTGTACAGTTCAAAATACTCCAGAGAGTCAGTTCCGCTTTCCGGGGGATTATACATGATTTCGGTAATCACGATCTGGGCGTGGCCGTAAAAAGCCGTGCAAATGCTGAAAAACAAAAATAGGGCTGATTTTTTCATGACTTGTGCGTGGATTTGTCGGTTTAGCAATTGGATGAACCCCCAAAAGTAGGTAAAAGCGGCGAGCTGACCATGCAGATTTCCGGATAAACATTGTTGCAGGGTGAAGCCGTTTTTGGAACGTCCGGTTTTTCCATGCGACCGCCCTGGCAAATATAATTTCAAAACCAACACATTATCTTCTTGATAATAAAATATTGTATTGATGTCTATATGTCGATTATCCGTAAAACTTAATCGGAAATTAACATGGGGAGCTTAATTTCGCCCTCGAATTACCTTCTTATTTTCACTAAATCCGTTTTACGTATGAATTCTTTTACTTTCAGCACCCGGACTTCCGCGCTGGTGGGTAAAGTACTTGCTGTGGCAGCCTTTGTGCTTTTTGGTCTCACGGCCTTTGCGCAGGTGACGACTTCCACTATTGCCGGTTCCGTTACCGACGCGAAGGGTGATGCATTGGTTGGCGCAACTGTTGTCGCTACCCACGTACCTTCCGGTACACGGTATGGAACAGCAACCAATGCAGCAGGTCGCTTCAACCTGCCTGCGGTTCGTGTCGGCGGTCCTTTTACCGTTGTAGTCACTTACACGGGATTTGAACCGCAAACGCGCGACAATGTGTACACCAGCCTGGGTACGGCCACCAACCTGAAGTTTGACCTTCAGGAGTCGGCTACTCTGGTGAATGAGGTGGCTATTGTTGCCCGTCGGAACGACATTTTCAGTTCGGAACGGACTGGAGCAGCCGTTACGTTTGACAACACAGCCATTGCGCAGGTACCGGTTATCGGAAGCCGCTCCATTACTGAAGTGACGAAATACTCGCCATTCGGCAACGGACGATCCTTTGGAGGTCAGGACACTCGTATGAACAACTTTACCATCGACGGTTCGGTGTTCAACAATGGCTTTGGCCTGGGCTCAGAAACACCGGCTGGCGGCCGTACCAACTCGACGGCTATCTCGCTGGATGCCATCCAGGAACTTCAGGTAAACATTGCGCCCTTCGATGTGCGCCAGTCCGGCTTTGTCGGCTCGGGCATGAACGCCGTAACCCGCAGCGGCACCAACGAGTATTCCGGTTCGGTGTACACGTTTTTCCGCAACAACAGCAGCACTTTCAACGGTTCGAAGGTCAATGGCCAGGACATCACGCTGGGCAAGTTTAACGAAAACGTCTATGGCGCCCGCATCGGCGGTCCGCTGATCAAGGACAAACTGTTCTTTTTTGCCAACTACGAAATGGTCAAGCGCACGGAGCCGGCCCAAACCTGGTACGCCCAGGGCTCGCCGAATGCCGCCCCTGGCGACCAGGTGACTCGCGTACAGTATCAGGACATGGTCGATATCAGCAAATTCATGCAGGATAAATTCGGCTATGAAACCGGTCCTTTTGAAAATTACGACGACCAGACCGACAGTAAGAAATTCCTCGTTCGTCTGGACTACAACCTCAGCGACAAGCACAAACTGACGCTGCGCTACACACACCACGATTCGGAAGACTATGTGCTGATCTCCAACTCCAGCTCGCTGGGCTTCGGAAACCGCCGCACCAACAGCGACGCCATGTCGTTCAAAAACTCCGGTTACCTGATCCAGGACAATACCCGCTCGATCGTGGGCGAATGGAACTGGACGATCAACAACAATCTGCACAATACTTTCCTCATCGGATACGACAAGCAGATCGAAAACCGCGGTTATGCCGGCGCGTTCTTCCCGACGATCGATATTCTGGATAACAACCGTACCTATATTTCTATGGGTATGGACCCGTTCACTCCGGATAACAGCCTGGACTACGGTACCTTCCACGTGACCAATAACCTGAGCTATTACACCGGCCGCCATACGATCACCGGTGGTGTGAACTACGAATACTACAAGTCGAACAACCTGTTCTTCCCGGGTTCGAACGGTGTATATGTCTTTAACTCGCTGGCCGACTTCTACGCCGCCGCCAACGATGCGATCGACAACCCGAACGCTACCTCCTCGCCGGTTAAACTGAACCGCTTCCAGTTCCGTTACTCGGCCCTGGAAGGCGCTGCCAAACCCTGGCAGGTGCTTGAGGTAAACCGTTTTGATCTGTACGGACAGGACAACTACCAGGTGAGCGACAATTTCTCCCTGCTCTACGGTCTGCGTGTTGGTACGATCCTGTTTGGCAACATGGCCCTGGAAAACCCGGCAATCACCTCGCAAACGTACATCGATCTGGAAGGCAACCGGAACTACAAGATCAACACCGGTAAAATGCCGAACACGCAAATCCTTTGGGAGCCCCGCCTGGGCTTCAACTGGGATGCCAGCGGCAACAAAACAACTCAGGTCCGCGGTGGTACCGGCATCTTCACTGGCCGCCCTCCCTATGTGTGGGTATCCAACCAGGTGGGTAACAACGGTATCCTGACCGGTTTCATCGACGATCGCAATTCAGCGACCTACCCGTTCCGCGCAGATGCCAGTGGTTTTATCCCGGCTACGCCGACCCTGCCGTCCACGTTTGATATTGCCGTGTCGGATCCAGACTACAAGTTCCCGCAGGTTTGGAAATCCAACTTCGCTGTCGACCAGAAATTGCCGCTTGGCCTGATCGCAACGGCTGAACTGCTGTACAACAAGAACATCAATTCGGTCCTGTACTTTGATGCCAACCTCGAGCCGGCAAACGGAACGTTCAGCGGTCCGGATACCCGTCCGCGCTTCCCGGGCTCCGGTTCGTCCAACGTGGCGAACGATACCCGAATTAACGATAATGTTGCCCGTGCCGCCGTTATGTCAACTACGAACGAAGGCAGCTACTTCGGCGCAACCTTCAAACTGGAGTATCCCGCCAGCCATGGCTTCTACGCTATGGCTTCCTACACCTATAGCCAGGCTAAAGATCTGATGAGCGCAGGTTCCATCGCTTCCGGCTCCTGGCAGTCGGCCCGCTCTTACCGCGGCAACAACGACCTCGATCTGGCTTATGCTGACAACGACATTCCACACCGTATCTCGGGTATCCTGGGCTATCGCCTGGAGTATGGCGGCAACTTTGGCGGCGCCACGGGTATTTCGCTGGGCTATGTTGGCGATCAAAGCGGCCGTGTGTCGTACGTCGCTGCAGGCGATATGAACGGCGATAACGTATTTAACAACGACCTGATCTGGGTTCCGAACAATGCCAGCGAACTGACCTTCCAGGAATTCACCTCCGGTGGCAAAACCTTCACGGTGGCCGATCAGGTGGCTGCGTTCAATGCGTTCATCGATCAGGATGACTACCTCAGCACCCGCCGTGGCATGTATGCCGAGCGCAACGGCCGTGTATTCCCGTGGCTGCACCGCTTTGACCTGTCGGTTACGCAGGACTTTTACATCAAGATTGGCGGCAAGCGCAATGCAATCCAGTTCCGTGCAGATATCCTGAATGTCGGCAATCTGCTGAATGACAGCTGGGGCGTTGGCAATACCTTGGTAACAGATCGTCCGCTGACTTACCGTACGGTGAATGCCAACGGTGTTCCGGAATACCGCTTTGCTACGCAAACAATCAATGGCGAAACGCAAATGTTGAAGAATACGTTCATTCCGAGCACCTCGCCCAGCAATGTCTGGACGGCTCAGTTCGGTCTGCGCTACACCTTCAATTAAGGCGTTTTTCGCCTAATGCCTGAATCAGGCTGATTTTAGCCGCACCGATTCTTCGGTGCGGCTAATTTCGTTTTTATAGTTTTGTGCCGACCAAAACATAAAAATTACCGGTATGAAAAAAGCTTTTCTGTTTCTATTCCTGCTTCCGGTTCTGCTTCGTGCCCAGGGGGGCATGTGGCTGCCCATGCATCTCGAAAAACAAAATGAAAAAGAAATGAAGGCCATGGGCTGCAAACTGGCAGCGGATGACCTTTATGCCCCCAACCGGCCTAGTGTAAAAGATGCCATTTGCCAGTTTAGCGGAGGCTGCACCGGAGAGATCATTTCGCCGGAAGGTTTGCTGCTAACCAATCACCACTGCGGTTTCGATGCCATTCAAAGCCATTCCACCCTGGAACACAATTATGTCGAAGACGGCTTTTGGGCCATGTCCCGGGAACAGGAACTGCCCTGCCCGGGCGAAACCGCCATGTTCATAGTTCGGATGGAGGATGTCACAGCTCTGGCTCTCCAGAATGTCACTGAAATGATGAACGAACGCGACCGGCAATCGCAGATCGACAAAAACCTGGCCCAGATCAGAGCCAATACCAAAAAAGAAAAATGGGAAGAGATTCTAATCCGCCCGTTCTACAACGGGAACCAGTATTTCCTGTTCCTGACAGTCACCTACACCGATATCCGGTTGGTGGGCGCCCCGCCAAGCAGTATCGGAAAATTTGGCGCCGATACGGACAACTGGGTATGGCCCCGTCATACCTGCGATTTTTCCATGTTCCGGGTATATGCCGATAAAGATAACCGCCCGGCCGATTATTCCCCGGACAACCGGCCATTGAAACCCGCCCACTTTTTGCCGGTTTCTCTCGATGGTGTGGAACAGGGTGATTTTACCATGGTCTATGGCTTTCCTGGACGTACGGATGAATATCTGACCGCTGCAGCGATCAAACAAACGGCGGAGGTACTTGATCCTATGAAGGTAGATATCCGCGACCGGGCGCTGAAAGTTATGGACGGGTTTATGCGCAAGGATCCGGAAACCAAGATCGCCTATATTGCCCGCTATGCGAGCATTGCCAATGCCTGGAAAAAATGGCTGGGCGAAATGCAGGGCTTGAAAACCTACAAGGCCATGGATCGCAAAGTGGCTTATGAAGCCGATTTTACCCGCCGCATCAGTCAAAACCCCTCCTGGAAAGTCAAATATGGCAACCTACTCCCGCGCCTCAACCAAACCTATCAGGAGATGGAGCCTTTTGCAGCCGCCCGGGATAATTACCAGGAGACGTTCCTTCGGAATATTCAACTCATGGGCCTCATGTCTGGCCTGCACAACTGGGTGAAAAGTTATGAAACCAACAACCGGACGGCATTTACCGGCCGGATTCAGGATGTGAACGGAAGATTGCAGGATTTTTACAAGGACTACCGCCCGGAAGTGGACAAAGCTGTATTTACCGCTCTGGTGGAACAGTATGCAGGACGTGCACACAGGGATTGGGGGGGCGGCTTTGTCCAAGCGGAAGCGGCCAAATACGGCGGGTACGATAAACTGGCCGATCATCTGTTTACCGAAAGCGCTTTGGCTGATCCGAAGCGCTGGAATGCTCTGGTTGCTGGAGATGCCGAAGCCCTGGGAAATGCGTTGAGCAAAGACCCGGCCCTGACATTCTGGCGCAGCGTATCTCAGCCTTATCAGGAACAGGTGGTTCCTAAACTGGAGGAACTGCAGTCTGCCATCAATTTACTGCAACGCCAATACATGGCGGCCCAAATGGAGGTGTTTGCCGAAAAACGTTTTTTCCCCGATGCCAATAGTACCCTGCGGCTCACCTACGGAAGGGTGAACGGTTACAGCCCGCGCGACGCTGTGATCTATGATCACAGAACTTACCTGGATGGAGTTATGGAAAAATACATCCCCGGTGACTACGAATTCGACGTGCCGAAGAAACTCATCGATTTGTGGAAGGCCAAAGATTACGGCCCATACGCTACAGCCGACGGCCGAATGCCGGTCGCTTTTCTGGGAACCAATCATACCACCGGCGGCAATTCCGGCAGCCCGGCGCTCGACGCCAGGGGCAATCTGGTCGGCCTCAATTTCGACCGCGTCTGGGAAGGCACCATGAGTGATCTGAACTACGATCCGGCTATTTGCCGGAATATCATGGTGGATATTCGCTATGTGCTGTTTATCATCGACAAATACGCCGGCGCCAAATACCTGATCGATGAAATGAAAATTGTACGGGGACAACGTAAAAAACGGAAATAAGAGCATGAACCTGAGCGAAATACTGATCCATCTCGGGGAAGACCGGGAACAATACTTTCAGGCGGTCGCACCTCCGGTGGCCCAAACCAGCAACTTTGTTTTTCCCGATCTGAAGGCATTCCGGGAAGCATTTTCGGATGAACTGACACACCATGTGTATTCCCGCGGCAATAACCCCACGGTGCAGATCCTGCGCCAAAAACTCGCCGCGCTGGAAGGCACGGAGGATTGTCTGGTGTTTTCCAGTGGGGTCGCCGCCGTAGCCGCCGCTGTGATCGGGAATGTGCAAGCCGGCGATCACATCGTGTGCCAGCAGGCTCCCTATTCCTGGACCAATGCCCTGCTGCGCAAATTCCTGCCCCGTTTTGGGGTGGAGCATACCTTTGTCGATGGCACAGCAATAGAAAATATCCGGGCTGCCTTGCAGCCCAATACCCGGGTGCTCTATCTTGAAAGCCCTAATACGATGACGTTCGAGTGCCAGGACCTGGCTGCCTGTGCTGAACTGGCCCGCGAACGCGGTATTGTCACGATCATAGATAATTCCTACAGTTCACCGTATTACCAGAACCCGGCTAAGTTGGGGATCGATATTGTCGTCCATTCCGGAACCAAGTATTTGAACGGCCACTCGGATGTGGTTGTCGGTGTGCTTTGTGCCGGAAAGGCGATGGTGAAAAAGATCTTTGAATCCGAGCTGATGACGCTGGGCGCAATTCTTGGTCCGCATGATGCCGCGTTGGTTATCCGTGGCCTGCGCACCCTGCCGCTCCGGATGGACCGCAGCGATGCAGGCGCCCGTTTTCTGATCGAGAAGCTGGAAGCGCACCCCAAAGTGGAACGGATCTGGTACCCGTTTCACCACAGCTTTCCGCAACTGGAGTTGGCCCGGAAACAAATGCGCGGCTGCGGCGGGTTGTTTTCCGTACAATTTAAAACACAGCATAAGGATAATATGGAACACTTTGTACACCGGCTCCGGCGTTTTCTTATGGCAGTATCCTGGGGCGGCCACGAATCCCTGATCATGCCGACGGTCGGGTTTTACGATATACCCGGGAAACCGGCGCCTTCTTTGCCCTGGACGTTCTGCCGTTTTTACATTGGCCTGGAAGATCCCGCCTGGCTTTGGGAGGATCTGGAACAAGCCATGGAAGCATTGTGATTAAAAAAATCCGTAAATAGCCCGTTTGGGGCAACCTTTTGCCCTCCAACCTGTTTTTCTTTGCCAATGGTTTAACCCTTGTTAACGCGACTTCATGCCTTTAAATACTTCGCATTGTGCGCCCTCGGTTATTGCTCCTGAAGTGGATAAAGCCTTTCACTACAGTTACTTCCGCTCCATAGAGGCGGCTGGAACGGATTGGGATGCAGCGGCGCCGGGACATGACATTTTTTTACAGCGGGAATACCTTTCTGTCCTGGAGCACAATCCACCTGTAGGGATGCGTTTCGGTTACCTGGTTTTTTACAAGGGTACGGAACCATTGGGTGTCGCATTGGTTCAGATCAAGTATTTTAAAGGGGATGAGCATTTCAACGAAACAGAACCGCCGACCAAAGATCCCTGCTTTTTTACCGGCTTGGCCCAATGGCTGAAACGGCGGGTCGCAGGCAAGATTTCTGCGGATATTCTGGTTTGCGGAAATTTGCTGCTAACCGGCGAGCATGGTTATTGGTTCGATTATACCCGGATATCTACCGACCAGGCCGCGGTATTGCTGGAAGAGGCACTGCAAATGATTGTGCGCAACGCAAATG
>CAYVDV010000014.1:0-26194 GCA_964450465.1 uncultured Saprospiraceae bacterium | reverse complement strand
GTAAATCACGACATGCCAGGCCAGACGCTCGGCATTCAGATCGCGTTGGGGGTGGTACACCACCAATGCGGTCTGCACTTCCTTCCCGCCTACCAGCGTGCGCTCTTCATCGGTCCAGGCAGATTTGACATTGTCCGGCCCGAGGTCGTCCACCACGGTTTGCAGCGCCGATGCAGCGCTGATGACCGGCGTGACCGAAGCCAGTTTGGGTGTCGGGAAATAGCGCCCGTTGAGCAGTTCGAAGGCGCCGTTTTTCGTGTGGGCGATCAGTTCGCCGCCATACACCGGCACGCCCTGATACACTTGTTCCAGGCGAACGTGGGCATTGCCCTGTTCGTCGGTTTCGATGTGTTTGGCGACAAACTCTGCACCGGGTTGAGCCAGCCCTGCCGGTTGCAGACTTGTCAGATACTCCAGCGCCCGTTCGCCGAGGGGTTTTTCGGCATCTGCCGTGCCTGAGGCCTCGGTTTTACCTTTAAAAAAGACCGGAAGGCCGTTTTCAGCGCGCACGGTCTGCACGCCGGCGACCGGGGCGGACGGCAGCGCCAGAGGGCCGACAGGTTTATAGTTGGCGCGGGGTAGCCCGAATGGATTTTCCGCAGGGGGGATGGCCGCTTTGCCGGGCCAGGGTTTCAGTTTCAGGCGCTCAGCAGCAGGCTGGGGGCCTTTGACGGGGGGATGGGTTTTCGCACTTTGTGCAGCAGCCTGTTGCAGGCTAAACGCTGCCAGGAAAACCCAAAGCAGGATTTTTTTCATAAGTAACCGATTTTGGATAACCGAATAACGTTGGTTGGTGATGTAATCAGGGCCCAAAGGTCTGCATTTTTATCGGTCGTAACGGAACAAGCGCACGGAGATGTGCAGAATTTCGTTTATTTGTTTTTGACGAATCCTTGCGTATTTCCTTTTCCATGACTTTACGATACATCCTTTGCGCCGGTATTTTGGGTGCTTTTGCCGCCTGCAAACTGCCTGTTCGGCAAGCCGGGCCCCCGCTCCTCTCCTACTTTACACCGGTTACCGCGCCAGACACTTTGTTGCTGGAAGTGGATAGTGGCGACGAACCTGTCGCTACCGGCGACACCATTCCGAACGAAGTATTTTTCACGGCACTCGACAAGTCACTGCTGGATCAGATCAGTAATGTGGCCGATTCGGCGGAATCCGTCGTTACAGGCCGGCAACGCTTCCCGTTAAACCCGGACTTTGATGCCTGCCTGGTTGACATTCGCCTGTCCTGGTTTCAGCTCCAGACGCTACTGCTCTACAACCGGCGCAGCAAGACCTTCACGGATCAGATCACAGTTGCCGAATGGTATGGCGGCGACGGCAGTCAGCTCTTGACCGGCAGCTGGTTGTTCGATTACGATGGCAACGGCCGGAAAGACCTGGTCCGGCGCACTATCTTCCACGGGATAATCCCCGATGAAACCGGCGAAATACAGGAAAACATAGCGGAATCGGCCGAATTGTTCTTGTGGCAGAAAGATCATTTTGTGGGGAAAGAACTGTCCGACACTGCGCTGGTGGCCAGGCGGTTTCCCATCCGGTCATTTTGGTGAGGGCGCGTTTTCCGCCGGTTCCGGCGCAGAAGGCCGGACGGCGCGCAGCAGCAGATCGTCCAACGACCGGGGCCTGCGTATTTTTTCCCAGAAAAAACCTTCCAGTTTTTTGGTTTCCGAGCTGCCGGCCTCCTTCATTGGAATAAATTTTCCTTTGGGTTCGGTGTAAAACTTGATGCTTTCCACCTGATTGTTGCTAAAAAACAGACGCATTTCCGAGCATTCGGTTTCGTTGACGCCGACATAGGCCCCTTTATCGTCCAGGGCGTAATACACCGCCTGGGCATTGCCTTCCACCAGCATTTCCCGGGCTTCATTGTCGCGAAAATAGACCGTATTGTCTCGTCCCTTGATCTGGTTGAACATCCGCTCGTCTTCCGAATTGATCACCAGGGCATTTTGCCGCAGCCAGATCCGGTCCAGTTTTTTGTCTTTCAGGGCCATTCGGATGGTATCGGCTGAAAACTGGGAGGTATCCGACCAGATGATGGGCAGGTTCGCCAGTTTAAAGAACCGGAATATGCTGTCGGCCGAGGAATAGGTCAGCGAATCGCAGGCGGCTTGCAAGTCGCTTTTATAGATCCGGACATCCTGATAGGCCAGCAGCAGGCGACTATCGCTGCTGGTATCCGGCTTGAAGGATGTCAGCGTATCGGCGCTCATGTAGAGGGTGTCCTTCTCGATCAGCGATTTCATCAGCGGGCGCCCTTGTTCGGCCAGTTCGCCGAAGCCGCCATAGGCATTGATAAATTCCGTTTCCTTGTTATAGTCGAGCCGGAAGGCAAGCAGGGTATAATCATTGGCCGTATCCTGCCAGATGACATTGCCCAGTGCCATGCCATCGCCAAGTTCATTGTTAAAGTCGATCGAATCGGCTTCAATTATATTGGGCGGATCGCTTACCCGGCCCCGGCCGCTGAGCTGGTATTGTTTGTTCCGGCTATCGTAGCGCACCTCCTGCCCGCTGATCTGCTGGGTGCTGTCGCGGTAGTCCACATTGCCGATGAACACGGCTTTTTCGGTATCCGTGTTGTACCGGATCACATCGGCATACGCTTTGCGATCGGCCGCAGGCTCTTCCACATAGGCATCCCCCTCAAGCGTGTATTCTTTTGTCGAGCCGTTGTAACGCATTTTTCGGGAGCGCCCGCGCTGGCCGTCGCGCTCATATTGGGGGTTTTGATCGAACTCTGCGAAGTTATTCTCGATGTCGTAAAAACCGCCTTCGCAATAGATCCTGCTGCCCTTCTGGCTGATGATCGTAGGCGCCAGGAAATGGACCATTTGCGTTTCGGTATTAAATCCCAGGGTGTCCGTGCGCATCGTGAATTCCGGATCGACGGCCAGGACCTCTCCTTTGAAATACACCTGTTTTTCATTGACATGGTAATACCCGTGCGTACTGGTAAGCTGGCTTTTTCCGTTGGTCAGTGTGGCGCCTTCGTGGTAGCTGGCCACTTTATTGACCAGGTCGTAGTGGAGGCGGCTGGTGTACAATTCCTGCCGGCCGTTGACGAGCACGACCTTGCCAAACAGATCGCATTGCCGGGTATCGCCGGAATAAAAAGCGGAATCGGCAAAAACCTTCAAAGAATCGCCCTGTTCGATAAAAACATTCCCTTGCAGGATGGCGTCGTTCAGGTCGATTATGGCCGTGTCACAGTACACCAGCGTACTGTCCTGCCGCAGGCGCACGTTGCCGCTGAGTTTCTGTACGTAACGGCCTTCCCGCTGAAAATACTCGCCGGTCACCGAGGATTCCACCTTGACCTTGGTGGTCGTGTCCTGCGGAGGGACCGTCTTTTGTGCAAACAGGAACCCGGGAGCCAGCGCCGGAATAAGGGACAGCCAGATCAATTTTGCGATCCGGTTGTTATGGGTAGAGTAGTGTATATGCTTTATCATGGCGAACGTCGAGCAAGGGTGTTTGTCAGGGCAATACCGAGGCCGTCTTGGTACAATAACGTGCAAACGCCGCATTTTGCGGGTGCAAAAAACAAAAACGCTGGTGGAAACGGAGCATAAATTTCCAATATTGTTGTTCGACGGGGTTTGTAACCTGTGCAATGCCTCTGTGCAATGGGTTCTGCAGCGCGACCGCGCAGGCCGCATCCGGTTTGCATCGCTTCAATCGCAGTCGGGACAGGAGTTGCTGGCCCGGTTTCAGCTCGATCGCACGGTATTCGATACCGTCGTGCTGGTCGATGGCGACCGGGTCTTTACCCGCTCGGACGCCGCGCTTGAACTCCTGCGCCAGTTGGGCAAACCCTGGAGCCTTTTGCATATCTTTCACCGGATACCGCGGCCCCTGCGCAATGCCGTGTACGACTGGATTGCCCGGCATCGCTATCGCTGGTTTGGACGCCGGGAGGAATGCTGGCTGCCGCGGCCGGAATGGAAAGAGCGGTTTTTAAGCTAATGCAGCGAAAAGGGGAAGTGCCGTATTTCTGCAAAAAGCGCTTACTTTTACACCATCTTTCTAACCATAAGGTTTATTCCATGAAGTTGCTGACCAAAAATTGGTTGTTGCCGGCAAGTTTTGCACTACTTGCATTTTTCTGCTTCCATTCCTGCAAGTCGGACCCTTCCAGTGCTTGCGGAAAAGTTGAATTTAAAAAAGAAAACACCGTGACGGTTCGGATGGAAGCCGCCGCCACCTCCCTCAATCCCATTTTGCCGGGGGCGGGTTATAACCGCTACGCCGCTGCCAATATCTTTCAAAGCCTGGCAACCCTGGAGCCGAAAACCCTGGAAATGGTTCCTGTTTTAATCAAACAGGTTCCCAAGGTATATCAGGTTCAGGAAGGCCCTTATCGCGGCTCCCTGGCCTATGATTTTGAAATCCGCGACGAAGCCGTCTGGGACAACGGCACGCCCGTGACGGCGAAGGATTTTCTGTTTACCTTAAAGATGATCTACCACCCGTCCCTGCCGTTGGGTGACTGGCTGGGCTATTTTGAATATTTGCAGGGGATTGAAACAGATCCCGCCAACCCGAAAAAATTTACGGCCTACTTTAGCCAGTTTTATATCCTGGCCCTGGAAACCCTCTGCCAGTTCCCCATCTATCCGGCGTACAACTACGACCCGGATAATGTGCTCTCCGGCATTCCACTGGCCGATCTGCAAAACCGGGAACGCGCACAACAACTGGTAGCGGCTAACCCTGCGCTCAGCGCCTGGGCCGAAGCCTTTCAGTCGCCCCGCTTTGCCAACGACAAGAGTGCCATTTCAGGCAGCGGCGCGTACCGGCTCGAACAATTTGATGTCGATCAGGGTATCGTATTTGTAAAAAAAGAAAACTGGTGGGGCGACCGGCTTGCTGCAGATAATCCATACCTCGGCGCATTCCCCGATAAGATCATCTATCGCTTTGTCAAAGACGAGGCGCCGACAGAAAGCCTCATCCGCAGCGGCGATCTGGACGTAATTCCGGCACTCTCGCCGGCTAAATTCCTTGAGATGAAAAGCGACACCTGCCTGGGGCAGCAATACGCATTTGAACTCATCGATGGGAGTACCTATGGCCGGATCATGTGCAACCTCCGCAAACCCCAGCTGGCCGACAAACGGGTCCGGCAAGCTCTGGCGTATGCGATCGACTACAATTACCTGCTGAATACGGTATGGCAAGGCATGGCTGTGCGTTGTGTGAGCCCGATCAACCCGGCCAAACCCTTTTACGCCCGCGATCTCAAGCCTTACGACTATGATATTCAGAAAGCCAGGGAACTGCTCGCGGCTGCCGGCTGGTCGGACTCGAATGGCAATGGCATTGCGGATAAAGACATCAACGGAACCCGCGTGGAATTGGAGATGACGCTTTTGGTGGCAGGCGCCTCCGCCGTATCCAGTCAGGCCGCCAAAAGCATTGCTACTACAGCCCGCAGTGCCGGCTTTGGCATTAATGTCGTTGATGAAGACATTCGGGCGATCGTTGAAAAATCGCGGCTGGGCGATTACGATCTGGCCCTCACCGGCTCTACGGTATTTCCCGGCCTCTGGGATCCCTATCAAACCTTCCACTCCAAAAGCATCGGCGCCGGCAACCGCTATGGATTTTCCAACCCCGATATGGATCGGCTGATCGAAAGTCTGCGCACCGAACCCGACGACGAACGGCGCAGTGTACAGTATATCCAGGCCCAGCACATTCTCTATGATGAACTACCGGAGATCTTCCTTTATGCGCCCCGGCAACGCCTGGCTGCCAACAGGCGCTTCAAGTATGTATTCTCCGCAAACCGGCCGGGGTATTACGAACAATACTTCCGGCTGAACCAATAAGAACCAAGCCTTTTTTCCACCTGTTTTACGCAATTCTAACTTAATTTTTCAACAATGGCATTTGAAGTAGAAGGCAAACTCCACCGCATTTTCGCAACCGAACAAAAAACAGCCAGCTTTCAGGCCCGCGAATTCGTGCTGGAAGTGCCCGACGGACAATACCCGCAACTGGTAAAATTCCAGGCCGTTCAGGAGCGCTGCGCACTCCTGGACAACTTCAGCGAAGGCGACCGCGTCAAAGTTTCTTTTGACCTGCGCGGACGGGAATGGCAGGGTAAATACCTGACCAACCTCAACGCCTGGCGCATTGAAGCCGCCGGTGCGGCCGAAAATACGCCGCCGGCTCCGGACGAACGATTCCCCGCAGAACCTTTCCCCGATTATACCAATACGCCCCCGCCGGCCAACATGGATGATCTGCCGTTTTGACGCAGGAATAAACCCAGGCTATGAAGGGATTTTGGTTGTTTTGCTGCTTGATGCTTTGCTCCCTTTTGGGCAACGCCCAAAAGCTATCGGGGATTAGTACCCGTTGGAGCGATTCGTTCGTGGAATGGGACCTGTTCGTTTTTTCCCGGGACAGCACTGAAAATGAAACAGACGATGCCGAAGCCCCCGACGAGGAACTTTACGGCGGCCTTCAACTCCGCTGGCTCAATGTACGCGACGACTGGACGGAATGGGACTTTACCCTCGGCGAAGAACGCGGGACGATCCGGATGAAATGGAAGGATGATCCCACCCAATGGGAACTCCGCATGTACAGCGGAGCCGTGGTCACCATGCGCGCGGCATGGGCCAACGACCTGACCGAATGGCGGGTTACCGACAATAGCATATCCCTCACGCTCCGGAGCCGCTGGACCAGCCAACTCGACGAGTGGCTGGTCCAGGATTCCGCGCGGGGCTCTTTTTACCTCTATACTCTGCGGGAAGGCGATCCGCGCGACTGGGCCATTGAGGACGGGTTGGATGCATCGGTATCGGAGCCTGTAAAATTGGCCATGATCTTCCTGGCCGTCTTCCACTCCTCGCCACGCATGTAAAAATTGCGCTTTCTGGCATTTTAAGAAATTTTTACCATTCTCCGGGCCAACAAAAGCCCGTGTTTCTGCGTCTTTGAAGTGCAACTCCTTTGCTTTGGAGTTTTCCATTTACCCAGACAAAACAACATAGGATGAGGAAACCGATACTTGCTTTGCTGAGCCTGCTTTTGAGCACGGTAACGGCATTTGCACAACCCACTAACGACGACTGCACTAACCCGATCCCGATTACAGACGTCACCAACTATTGCAGCGGAATTGCCGCCTTCACCAATGTGAACGCAACCCCTTCGGGCTACGGACCGGCTAACTGCTTTGCAACGGCAGGAAATGATGTGTGGTTTTCTTTTGTGCCGCAGTACACCGATGTAACGGTGATCGTGCGCGGCGCAACCGTGCAGGGGCCGGGCGGCACCTTGAAAAACCCACAGGTCGCCATTTACTACGGCACATGTGGCGGGGTGTTGAACGAAGTGCAATGCAAAAGCTCCACCACCAATGTCAATATCGTGGAAGCCAGTGAAAGCGGTCTGCTGGTCGGCTCCACCTACCTTATCCGCGTACAGGGTTTCAACAACAGCACCGGCACCTTCCAACTCTGCCTGAATAATTACAACCCGCCGGTAGATCCGACTTCAGACTGCCCGACCGCATCTGTGCTGTGTGACAAGTCGCCCTTCGTCGTGCAAAGTGTAACCGGGGCAGGGAATGATATTTCCGAGCTGAACGATGCCACCTGTTTTTCCAACGGCGCTCCAGGCAACTATGAGTCCAACTCCACCTGGTTTACCTGGATATGCGCCAAATCGGGCACGCTGACGTTCACCCTTAACCCCCTGAATATTGCCGACGACCTGGACTTCGTGCTTTACCGCCTGCCCAATGGCGTAGGCAATTGCCAGGGCAAACAAGTGGTACGCTGCATGGCCTCCGGCGAATACAACTACCAAAGTCCCTGCATGGGCCCTACCGGCCTTCGAGTCGGCGAAACCGACATCAGTGAAGATGCTGGTTGCACCGATGCCGGCGACAACGCCTGGCTGGCGCCGTTCGACATGATTGCCGGCGAAACCTATGCGCTTTGCGTCAACAATTTCACCACCAGCGGAAACGGGTTCTCCGTCGAATTCGGCGGTACCGGCGAGTTTCTGGGGCCGGAAGCAAAGTTCACGACCATCCCTGCCGCCATTTGCCTCGGAACGCCGGTAGAAGTGCTGGACGCATCCACTTTTGTCCTGGGCAGCATTACCGCCTGGAACTGGAGCTTCGGCGCCGATTCCGACCCGGGCACCGCTACAGGCAAGGGGCCACATACCGTTGCATTCAACACCCCCGGCCAACACCCCGTGGTGTTGCAACTGGAAACCGATCTGGGATGCCGGGTCACGGCCATCCAAAATGTGTTGGTATACCCCGATGTGGAAGTTGATACCGTTATCGCCATGCCGGAGTGCAATGGCGGCGACAACGGCGCCATCTCCATCACCAATATCAAGATGGGCACGCCTCCCTATCTCTTTAGCTGGGAGGGCGGGCCATTTTCCAATAACAGCAGCCTGAGCAATCTGACGGTCGGTACTTACAACCTCGTGATCCGGGATGCCAACAACTGCGAAACGGATCTCGATATCGAGGTAAAAGAACTGGAGCTGACGGTTGACCCCGATGTCACCAACCCGCTTTGTACCGGCGACGACAACGGCGTAATCACCCTGAACGTCATCAACGGCACAGGGCCCTATCAGTTTGACTGGGGCAGCGGATTTATCCCCCAAAATACACAGGGCGGCTTTAGCTCCGGAACATACACCATCCTGGGGCTGGATGCTGAATTATGCAAAGGCACCTTTGAAGTAGTGGTTGGAGAGAACCCGCCGGTAAGCCTCCAAATGGACACGGTGGATATTTCCTGCTTCGGCGCTAACGACGGGATAGGTATCGCCATTCCGGATGGCGGTGTGGGCAATTTCGTTTATCAGTGGAGCGACAGCCAAACCAACGAGGAGGCCAGCGGACTTGGGCCGGGCCAGTACACGGTCACGGTGAGCGATGCGAATGGTTGTACGATTGTGGGGTCGGTGTTCATTACGGAACCACCTGATGTTGGCATCAGCCTGCTGGATGTGATCGACCTGCTTTGCAATGGTGTACCGGAAGGCGAGATACATGTGGAAGGGATTGGAGGCAAGCCGCCATTCACCTTTAGCGCCGATGGGAAAAACTTCCAGACCCCAGGCATGCTTACCGGATTGCCGGCTGGAGACTACTGGGTAAAAGTCAAAGATGCCGCCGGTTGTATCGACTCCGTTTTCGCCTCAGTCGGGCAACCGCCCGCACTGGGCGTAATTGCCGAGCCGGCAGACACAACACTGGACCTCGGGTATTCCTTCCAGGTACAAACCATTACCTATCCGCCCGGCAGGCCGGTCACCTTTACCTGGACGCCGGCAACGGGCCTGGATTGCACCGACTGTGCCGAACCGACGATCACGGCACTGAATGACAGCTACTACAGAATAACTATTGTCGATGAAGACGGCTGCACTGCCACCGACTCCCTTCGCGTACTCGTCAGAAAGGATCGCCCGATCTATGTGCCAAATGTATTTGCGCCAGATAAGCCCTTCCCGAACGACCACTTTACCGTATTTGGCGGCCCTGCGGCCGTACAAATAAAGTTACTGCGCGTTTATGACCGCTGGGGCAGCCTGGTGTTTGAAACACGGGATGTCCCGTTGGGCGAGCCGAATTTTGGCTGGGACGGGACGTATAAAGGCGAATTGATGAGCGGAGTTTTCGCTTTTTACGCCACGATTCTGTTTGTGGATCAGCAGGAGGTTACCTACGATGGAAGTGTAACGGTAGTGCGGTAAACGTTACTGTTTCGGCAGCAACACCCAAAGCCGCCCGAAGCCGTTGATCTTGCGGGCTTCCTGCAGGCCTTTCTTCCCGATACCGCTGTAGATATCCAGTCGCTTGGTGGTAAGGATAGCGCCGCCGCGGTCTTGTGCAAACAAGATGCGGTAGGTATATCCTTTCAGGTTACCGGCCGGGTCAACATCGGGCAATTCAGCCAGCAGGGTAGCCCCGATCGGAATAAACCGCGGATCGACCGCCACGGAGTAACCGGCAGTCAGCGGGAAATAGCCCGCGCCAATCACCTGGTCATCGCCCATTTTCATGAAAAACACGTACGTGCCGCCGGGGCCTTTCACGGAGCCGCCAAAACCGAAGTGTTCGCGTTTGCCGTCGGCGTATTCCACCCAGCAGGAACCCTGCAACTGAGCGTTTTCCACTTCGCGACGGGTGCGTACCCAGGCGAGTTCAAGACCTTTACCGTCGAGGGCGCCGGCTTTGATAGCGGCCGGAGACGGGATATTATCCTCCGGGCGCTGCAGGATCGGCACGGAAAACTCGGCCGTACGAACCCGGCTGGCTTCATAGATGGGTGTGTAATAACCCGTCATGCGAACCTTGTCTTTCTTCAGATCTGTTTTTACCTTGTAAAAATCGAAGCGGTCGAGCAAAGCCTCCGGCTGCAGGATTTGACAATCCTGAAGCAAGGCGATCGTCTGGAGCATTTCAGCTTTGCTGATGCCGCGCACGGGATACTCCTTCACATCCGAACGGCGCAGGTAGCTGGCCTGTTCGTACATGGCCTCCAGCATGGGCACATCAAAAGACAAATACGGGAGGGTATCCGGCGTGGTATTATGCAGAATGGAAGAATGGACCTGGCGCTTGAGAATAAGCGGTTTGACGCGAGTCGGCGGGGCCATTGTGGCCAGTCGGGCGGCTGCCTCGGCGCCGGTTGCAGCACCGGTTACTACCGCAGCTGCAGCGGCTATACCCGGAGAAACCGGGGTGCTGCCACAGTCCAATGTCAAAACAAAAGGCAATAGCAGCAGGCAGAAAAAGAGGGATATCTTGCTTACCATACAATTGGTGGGATCATCAGCCGCACGGATTTCAAAATATTGAACTCCGAAAACACATCATCTGACAAACTCAAAACGGCAGCGGCTTCACCCAATGGTTAAATCGTGAACAAATGTATGCCGGTTTTTTCGAGATTTGCTTAATTTTTATTTGGGGTTAGCATTTCGTTAACACCCAAGGCTTTATAAATCAGCGTATTGTGTATTAACTTATTTGAAAAAAAACTTCAATCTTTCTTTAGACGCGCATTTGCCCGCTGCGTAACCATTCGTTTGCCTTTAAAATGGCCGCCACCGACAAGGCGTCTGTGATCTCCCCTTCCAGTACCATTTTCACTGCATCGGAAAAGGGAACACGCCGCACTTCCAATTGTTCCGTTTCTTCCGGGCGCGCTTCTTCAAAAGTCAGTTCGCGGGCAACAAAAGCCACCGCATATTCGTCCGTAACCGAGTTCGACAGGTGCATTTCCAAAATCCGGGTCCAGTTGCTCGCCCGGATCCCGGTTTCCTCCAGCAATTCGCGTTGCGCTGATTCGAGCAGGGACACATCGCCCCGGCCGCCACCTTCCGGAATTTCCCAACTGTAACGGTCCAGGGAGTAGCGGTACTGCCCAACCAGCCAGGTGTACCCTTCCCCGTCCAGGGGAATAATTCCGATCGCTGTATTTTTAAAATGAACAACACCGTAAATGCCCTTGCCGCCGGAAGGATTAACCACCTCGCGATGGGTCACTTCGATCCAGGGATTGTCATATACCTGACAAACGCTCAAAGTAGTCCACGGATTACCCCTCATTTCGGGGTCTTTGTTTTGTAATTCAGTGCCCATATTGATACCTTTGTCGAAATTCTTGCGATTTTTCGCTAATAGCTTGACATTAGCGTGACAATTATATCCAATCAAATCGCTTTCTCTTTCTCCCTAATCGCTCTTTGGAGCGTTTAATCCTCCCCCTGTACCTCCCGTTTTCCCCCCTTTCTTATAAACATAACCATGAAGCTGGTTCGCCACGCTTAATATCTGATTCTCATCGTTAAGTCTCCCTTCATCCGTTTTTTTGCATGGATGATTTATGGATTTACTTACTGCGATACGAGAAAAGAGATTATTGGCGTAGATTCGGGTTGCCGTTCATTCCGGCAAATTCGCCTCAGCAGCTGTACACCAAACGAAAACAGATATTACCCCTGTTACAGCTGGATTATCAAAACCGGATGTTTTAGCGGGTGCCCGCGTTCCGGTCGGAGATTAGGTGATATGAGTAATAATTAATATACTACTAAAATCGGGCCAGTTTTTTACGGCGACGATTTTTTACCCAAAAACCATTAGCGCAACCATTACCCAATAAACGCCAAATGCCACTCTAAAAAGCCCGGCAAGACACGGCAAAAACATCCCGGGGGGGATGCAATGCCAATTACTAATGAGATAACGAAAAATCCTCTGGCTTATGCTCCACACGTACCCTCTGCGTGCCCTATGCTGGATCATTGCGCTACTGCCCGGCATCCTTTCGGCGCAACTGACCATCAATGTTGCGTCGATCCCGCAAAACACGCCCGCCAGCGCGCACCTTTACATCACCGGTACCTTTAACAACTGGGATCCCGGCGATGCTTCGATGGTCCTGACGGCGCAGCCCAACGGAAAATATTCCATTACGCTCAACCCGGCCGCCGGTCCGGTCCGCTTCAAATTTACCCGCGGTAACTGGGATAGCGTAGAAGGCAATGGCAATGGCGGATACCAACCTGACCATGTCATTACCTACACCGGTCTTCCGCAAACGATCGATGTGAACATCCTTTCCTGGGAAGACCTCGCCAACAGCAACCCAAATAACGGCGTCACTATTATCAGCAGCAATTTCTTTATCCCGCAACTAAGCCGGACCCGCCGGGTATGGATCTACCTCCCCCCCGACTACCAAAACTCGACCAAGAAATATCCTGTTCTTTACATGCAGGACGGCCAGAACCTGTTTGACGCCGCCACCAGTTTTTCCGGCGAATGGGAAGTGGACGAGTCGCTGAACGAGCTGTGCAAACAAAACGGCGACTATGGCTGTATTGTGGTCGGGATCGACAACGGCGGCGTATATCGCCTCGACGAATACTCCCCCTGGGTCAATCAACTGTACGGCGGCGGCCAGGGCGATGAATATGTCAGTTTTATCGTCAATACCCTCAAACCGTATATTGACGATCACTTCCGGACCCTTCCCGAACGCGAGCATACCGGGATCATGGGCAGCAGCATGGGCGGGCTTCTTTCCATGTACGCGATCATGGAATACCAGCACATCTTCTCCAAAGCAGGTATCTTTTCCCCAGCCTTCTGGTTTGCCGGCGACGAACCCGTCAAGCAGGTGCTGGGCATGGGCAAACGCAACGACATGAAGGTTTACTTCCTTGCCGGCGGACAGGAACCCGCCTATGTCAAGCAAGACATGCAGGAAGTGGCCGATGCCATGATGGAAGTGGGTTTCCAAACCTCCGAAATCTCGATCAACACCCCCTCCGATGGCCAGCACGCCGAATGGTTCTGGCGCCGCGAATTCCCCGCCGCCTACAAATGGCTGTTCGGTGGGTCTGTCACAGCCGCCGGCGAAGCCAGCTCCGACCAGGAACCCAGCGTGGAGCTGTACCCCAACCCGACAACCGACTGGATCCGGATCGCCGGCATGGACAACGAGGACAAACTCTATGTGCAAATCATGGGCGCCGATGGTTCCCTGCAGCGCGATATCCAAATACAACCGGGAGAGGCCATCCCAACCGCCGAACTCCCCACCGGCTTTTACGCCGTGCGCGTACGGGCTGAAGGCCAAAACTGGATCACCCGGAAAATGATCCGGCGGTAGGCAAACATTTTTGTTTCCCGCAAAAACGCGAAGGCGCTAAGATGTTGCAATCTTAGCGCCTTCGCAGTTTGGTAGGGAATAGCAAACTTACGGCTTCTTCCCATCCAGCGCAAATTTGATCGGAAGCGTCATTTCAGCCGACACTTTTTTCCCGCCCGACTCCGCCGGAATCCATTTCGGCATAGCCTTGATCACCCGGACAGACTCCTTGACAAAATCAGCCCTCGGGTTCTTGCTCCCCTCAGAGATCGTTTTGATCTTGGAAATAGACCCATCCTTTCCGACCAAAAACCTTACCACCACCATGCCCTCGGCATGTTCCTTCTTGGCCGCATCCGGGTACTTGATGTTTTTGACCATAAAGTCGATCAGGGCCGGCATACCGCCCGGATATTGCGGTTGCTGCTCGGGAGCTTCCTTCTGGGCCGACAGTGGGATTGCCAGAAAGAGCAGGAAGGCTGCGCTCAGCAGCCAGATGACGAGTGGTTTGTGATTTGTTTGCATAGCTTAACGTATTGGAAGATGAAAAATAAATTGATCCCGGGCAATAGAAGGGCTTTTACCGGTTGAACACTACCGGTATTATCTGGTCCTGGGGATTGCTCTCGAATGATTTATTCCAGCTTGAACCGGATGGGCAAGGTCATTTTACAGGCGACAGCCTGCCCGTTGCGCTCTGCGGGCATCCAATTCGGCATCCCGCGGACTACGCGGATTGCCTCTTCAACCATGTCCTGCCGCAAAGGCTCAGCACCGGGCGCAGGAGGTAAGGCAGTTACGCTGCTGACAGCACCTGCTTCATCGATAATCATCTGAACGTTGACCTTCCCTTCGGCGTGAACCGCACGGGCCTCGGCCGGATACTGGATGTTTGCAGACAAATAACCAATCAATGCCGGAATACCGCCCGGATACTCCGGATCTTTTTGCACCTGCGCAGCCTCGTAAACCGGCCCCTGAAGACCTGCAGAAGCGAAATGTTCCCGTTGTGTAAAACTCAGCAACAACAGTAATACCGGCAAGATCAAACCATATCGCCAGCCCCGGGTTAACGGCGACGCATTTCTCGTGAGCATGAGCAGCCGTTGCTTCAGCGGCGACTGAAAGAAATGATTGGCAAAGCTCAGGGCAAATGCCGGTTGCGTCTGCCTTAGCAACAACAAGCCGTATTGCCGGCGATCCGTCCGGCTCGAAGCGGCAGCGTCAGCCTGGTATTCATGTACTGCGCGCAGGGAGCGGCGATACCAGTGTATCAGGGGATGAAACCAGCCGATTGTACTCAGGATCTCCAGTAACAGCACATCAACGCTGTGTCCGGCTTCTGCATGTGCGCGCTCATGCGCCAGCATATCCTGTGCGTCCTCCCGGTGCTCAAAATCCTCCGGCACAAAAATCCAGCGGAAAAATGAAAAAGGATGTGCTGCGGCCGGCGTTCGCACCAGGCGGAAACCGCCCGGGAGACGCTCCCCGATGCCCCGGGTGGCCATGCGGAGCAGTTTGAAAATCCCCCAAAGCAAGCGCAGCCCGGTTAGCAGGACACCCAGCCAATATGCCCACCACAGGTAAGCAGGCAGGCTCCAGGTTCCGGCCGCTTGCTCCGCCTGCGACAATTGCACCGTAAACTCAGGCAATGCCGCCTGCAAATTGCCGGATACCGCACCAAGACCCGGGAAGAAACGCCCACCTAGGGGCAGCAGCAAACCCAGCGCCAAGGTGGACAAGAGGTAGAGCCGGTTGGCGCGGAAAAACGTCTCGCGCCGCAATACCAGGGCATACAAGAGGGCAAAAAGCCCCCAACACACCGTTATCTGAAAAAGATAAAGCAACATGGTCAGGATTTTTCGTCCAGTTTTTTAATGATTTCCTGCAGATCCCGCTCGCTCAGTTTCTTGTCTTCCACCAGATGCGACACCAGCCGAGATACCGAGCCGTCGAAATAATTGCGCAACACATCCGTCAGCGAACGCTTTCCGTAATCGTCCTTGGCTATCAGCGGGAAATACTCATGCGTCTTGCCATACGCCTTGTGGTCCACGTATCCCTTTTTTTCAAGAATGCGCACCACGCTGGAAACCGTACTGTGCGGCGGCTTGGGCTCTTCCATCCGCTCCAGCAGGTCACTCACCGTACCCCGGCCGATCTCCCAAATGAGCTGCATTACGTCCTCTTCTGCCTTGGTTAACTTTTGCATGATCGCTGTTTTACTTTATTGTTCGGCACAAAGTTGCAACGCATTTTTTAGCCTTGCAACTATTTTTTAAGTTTTATGACGTAAAAATACGTTATACTAGTGTATAGCACTAATTATCAATTATTTAAATCGTAACATTGTCCCACATCGCCCTGCCCTTCCTTACTGGTCCAGCCAGTGAACTATTTGCCGCAGCAGTTTGGCATTCTCGCGGGCCTCGGGCTGGTTCATACCTACAGGGTTCTGATTGGGCCCGGATAACTGGGCGGAAAACATCGCAGCTTCGCCCGAAACCACCACCTTGCCCTTGCCGTAGTTTAAATAGCCGAGTTGATACCAGCCCCGGCTGTCGCGAAAGGGTATGGTTTCCGTAAACTGCCAGGCCTCTTCCGGTTGGAGCAAGGTGTAATTTTTCAGGGCCAGTACGGGTTGCGCGCCTTTGGGCAAGTGAAAAGCGCTGCCGGTAAAGGTCACCACGGTATCGATACCCCGGGTAATTTCACAGTCGAACAGCGTTTTATTGCTTTTAAAAAATCGTTCAGGCGAGCGGCGCCGGTCGTCCATGGCAAAACAATTCAGGAACCCAATGCCAAAAGCTGCAGCCAGGTCCTGCGCACAGCCGGCAAAAGGCATGTGGTCGGCGATAAGGAACAGCCGCCCCCCGTTTTTAACCCAGTTCTGCACCGCCCGGATTTCCGCCGGAGAGAAAGCGGAACGATTGGGCAGTCTCCAAGCGTTGTTGCTGGCGCTGTCGAGCGCATTTGCAATCACCAGGACGCGACACTGCGCCAACCGGGCTTCGGTAAATATTTCCTCGTTGGAGGCCATTTGATAGCCATCGCCGGACAGCACTTTTCCAAAAGCGGCATAGCGGCCGGTCAGGGTGTGAAAATTGTGATGCGCGGCATCCAGCCACACGACCGGCCCCTGCCCCGCCGCATAACGCGGCTGCGGGTTCGGTGCGGTGAAAGCCGTATCCGGCAATTGCTGGGCCACAAGCAGCGCTGCCCACAGGGAAAACATTACTGCAAAAAGGTGTTTTTGTTTCATAGCTATTGCGTTAACGTTTTAAGATCACAAACTCTACCCGCCGGTTTCGGAAACGCCCTTCTTCCGTATCATTGGATGCAACAGGCCGGGCCTCTCCTTCACCGTAGTAGCGCAGCCGGCCGGCCGAAATACCGTTCTCCATCAGGAACGTAACTACAGATTTGGCCCTTTTCCGGGACAGGTACTTATTGTAATCGGTCCGGCCGATATTATCGGTATGCCCGACGATCTGAATACGCAGGCCGGGGTTTTCCTGCATGATCCGCAGCAGTTTGTTGAGTTCCACATACGAGCGGGGCATAAGCTCGTGTTTGTCAAATTCAAAATAAATGTCCTTCAACTGAATGGCCTTGCCCTCTTCGAGGGGTTGCCGGGTAATATCGTCGGGTTTGACCGGTACAGCCAGAAAAGGCGGTATCTTTTTCAGCAGGACGTCATCCACGTAATAGTAGGCGTAATTAAAACAATCGTCGCGGTGCACCTTGGTTTCGGTATCTTTATCCTCGAAAAAATTGCCGATGATGAGGTACTCCGCCTCGTTCGTCGCCTGGAACTGCCCGCTCAATTTTTGCCACTTCCCATTCGGCGTTTCAATGATTTTACGTGCATAAAACTGCGGTTCATGCAACAGCAGTTCATCCGACTGCCGTTGAATGCGTTTTTCCGACACATAAGCGCCCAGCCGGTTGATCTGCAGGGATCGCGGCAATTGCGCCACCCAAAATTCAATCAGGTAACTCTGACCCGGTACCAGCGGCTCGGCCAGCTGGATCTCTACATATTCGCGGCAATGTGGTTTCCCGTTCGTACAACCGTAAAGGGTCAGGCCGGCCATACAACGGCCGCCGTGGGCTGTTTGCTCGCCGAAACCCTTGTCGGCCCAATCCTGCGGCACCTTTACGCCGGGGCCGTACACATCGGGGCTAGCCGTCGTCGCGCTGAACCAGTATTTGACCACCTGACCGAAAAAAGCACCTTTGTAGGACCAGCCCACCGGCGGACTGACAAAGCGCTCGAAGCCCGGATTGGGCACAATATTGTCCCCATCCTTCAGGGCCTGAGCGGAAAGTTCCCCTGCAACACCTGCAAGGCAACACAAGAAAAACAAACAACGAAGCGGGAAAGACATGACTTTTACTGTTTCAAGTGTTCAAATGTAAAGGTTTGGCCCAAATATAATTTCAATCTGCGGGGAATAATTCCCCCACTGGAAAAACAGGATTTGGCGCCGTATCTTTGCGCCCTACATTTAACAAATCTGATAAAACACTGGATTACATGAATATTGCCGTCGTCGGTACCGGTTACGTAGGATTGGTAACAGGCACCTGCTTTGCTGAAACAGGCAACAACGTCATTTGTGTCGATAACAACGAACAAAAAGTACAACGCCTCAAAAAAGGGGAGGTCCCCATTTACGAACCCGGGCTGGACGTGCTTTTTGACCGCAATACCAAAGAAGGACGCCTGAGCTTCACCACCAACCTGCGGGAGGCCGTTGACCATGCCCAGATCATATTTCTCGCCCTGCCCACCCCGCCCGGCGGCGATGGCAGCGCCGACCTGTCCTTTATCATGGGCGTCGCCCGCGAGCTGGCCGGCATGATCAGCGAATACAAGGTCATCGTTGATAAAAGCACGGTACCGGTGGGCACCGCCGAAAAGGTAGCGGCAATCCTGGCGGAAAAACTGCCCAAAAAAATGTTCGACGTCGTGTCGAACCCCGAGTTTCTGCGCGAAGGCGTGGCGGTGGAGGACTTCCTCAAACCCGACCGCGTGGTGATCGGTACCCGCAGTGAAAAAGCGCAGAAAGTGATGCGCCAGCTCTACGAACCCTTCGTCCGCCAGGGCAACCCCATCTACTTTATGGACGAGCGCTCGGCGGAAATGACCAAATACGCCGCAAACTCCTACCTCGCTGCGCGGATCTCGTTCATGAACGAGATCGCCAACCTCTGCGAAAAAGTAGGCGCAAACGTCGATCAGGTGCGTATCGGCATGGGCAGCGACAGCCGGATCGGCAAGCGCTTCCTCTTCCCCGGCATCGGCTACGGCGGCTCCTGCTTCCCCAAGGACGTTCAGGCCCTGGCCAAAACCGCCGGCCAGCACTCCTATGACTTCAAGATCCTGAAGTCGGTCATGAGGATCAACGACCTCCAGAAAAGTGTGCTGACCAAAAAGATCCGCAAGTTCTTTAAAAACGAACTGGCTGGCCGCACGATCGCCATCTGGGGGCTCGCCTTCAAACCGAATACCGACGACATCCGCGAGGCGCCCGCCCTGGTCATCATCGACGAACTGCTGGCTGCCGGCGCCCGCGTGCGCGCCTTCGACCCCGAAGCCATGCCCAATGTCAAAGCCATCTACGGCGACCGGATCGAACTCGTGGACAATATGTACAAGGCGCTGGAAGGCGCCGACTGCCTGGCTATTACTACGGAATGGAGTGAATTCCGCACACCCGACTTCGACCGCATACTCGAACTGCTGGAAGAACCTGTCATTTTTGACGGACGCAACGTGTACGATCTGGAACAGATGAAAACCCTGGGCTTCCAGTACATCAGCATCGGCCGGCCAAAAGTGAAAGGGAAGAAGCGCGTAGGCGCTATTTCCTAGAGCGTGTTTGAATTTCGGTGCCGGAGCGAAAGCGAGCAAATTTTATTTCAGGCAAGGCAAAATTTGCAGGCATAGCCGGGTGCCTATGGCGAAAATTTTAACGAAGCATGAAATAAAATTGGCCGCTTGCAGCCCGGTGACTGAAATTTAAACACAGCACCTCTTAACGAATCTGGGGCCCCAGGATGACCTCGCCTTTGCTGTTTAGCCAGAGTTCACCGTAATACGGCTGGACGAGAACACGCGCACGGCCGCGTTGAAACGGAGTGGCGGCTTCAAAGCGGCAAGGAATCATTTCCTTGCCTTGCCGATCGATCCACCCCCATTTTCCCGCCTTTCTGACGCGTATCCAGTCGTTTTCCTCGCCGGGGAGTCCGAAGGCGTCGTATTGGGCGAGGATGTCCGCACGCAGCGGCAATTGTTGCTTTGCTTCCTCCGAAGACAGGATTAAGGACTGGTTCTGTTTATCCAGATAAAAACGGTCGTCGCCCTTTTGTACCCAGATATAAGCGTCGCGGAAAGCCCCGATTTTTTCATAAAGACAGGGGATCACTTCCTGGCCGTTGTGCCACACGCCCCAAAGGCCGCTTCCGTATTTACGCACCCGTACATACCAGGTAAGTCCACGGCACTCGATAAATTCAGTTGGTAGAACAATATTGGCATCCTCGTCAACAAAGCCCTTTTTGCCTTTTAACTCTACCTCGGATATGCCTCTGAAAAGATCGCCAACCTTGTTGAACTTTTTCCCGGGTAACTCCTGCCCGCTGGAGTCAATAAAAACAAAGGTCAGGCTGCTGCCGTCGTTATAGTCCGGGACTTCCGTCACCCGCTCTGTTTTATCGAACCCACTGATATCCTGTCCTTTCCGGCGAACGACAGAGCGCTTTGTTCCCAGGAGCAATTTTTTGCCAAATGGTCGAATATTCAGGTATTGGGCTTTGGCCCGTTCCTTCCCGCTCAGGTCCATCAGACCGATGAGACCGTTATGCCGGGCGCCGATCAAATCCAGGCCTGCCAGGAATAATTCATCGTAGGAATAAGGCGTAAGCAGTTCCAGCCGGTCGTTCATCAGGGCAGATTTTCCATCTTTTTCGACGATCAGCAGCGTATCGTTTACCCAGCGGATGGTCTCATACTCCGGCGGCAATAATTCCCGGCCGTTCCGGTCGATCAGGCCAAGACCTGTCCCTTGCCGGATGATGAATTGTTGCATGCCGGAATTTCCGGAAACCATTTTTATGTCTGGGTCGTTCAGCGCAAAGACAGTTTCGCCCTGCTTGTCAATCCAACGCCTGGCATCATTCTCCTCAACAACATAATAATGCGGGCGATAGGGCTGTACGAATGTATAACGCGCAGGAAGCACCTCTTTCCCCGACCCGTCAACCACCCCCCAAAGGCCGTTTTCCTGCACGGCAAACTCCCCGGAATTAAACGCGCGCACATCCTGATAGCGCGCCGGAACGACCATTTTGCCGGTTGAGTCCCGGATACCGTATTTGTCCCCCTCGCCGAAAATGAAGGACAAAGGCGCATGGATTGCCCTGAGGTGCGAATAAACGGGTGGGATGATCTCCTTTCCGCTCAGGTCCAGTGCGCCGTACCGGCCGTCTTTTCTTACCCGCATCGGCATTGCCCCGGAATTGTAAAAAAAATGTTCCACGGTATCATACACTGCCGGAGCGGTCAACTTGCCGTCACCGTTATAAGCACCGTACTTTTTATTCCGGGCAAAAACGATCAGATCAGGGCCCCAACCCGCCAGATACGAGTGTTCTAGCGGTGCGATGACTTTCCCATGCTGATCCAGTAGCCCATACTTATCACCCGCTTTGACAATATAAATGTCCCTGTCCAGCACCTGGCCGATCTGGTCATAGACAAAAGGGGTAACCACAATGCCGCTGGAATCGACCAGGGCGTATTTGCCTTGCTGTTTGAACAACGGTTTGGGTTCCGGGGTAGCCAGCATATAAAACGGATCCTGTTCGGCAATCTGCCCCCTGCTGTCAAACCACTGGGTGCTCTGTTTTTTGCTCCAGGTGAAATAGAAACCATCTGTTGCCGGCAATACGAGCTCAAAGGAATCCGGCAAAAGGGTTCCATCAGAACGAACCAGGTAAAAAGCACTGCCCTTCCGGGCTGCCGCCATTCCCTGCCGGAAAGGCTGGGGTTCCTGAAAAACAAAATCGGTGCAAACAGCGCCGCGGGCGTTCACGACCGCGTATGCTTCACGGCCGGAATCAAATTTCCAATGTGCCCCGGCAGCCGGCTTTTGAGCAAAGAGGTATCCCTGAAAGCCCAACAACAGGATCAACAAACGCATGGCGGAAGGTTTTTAGTAATATGTATTCTTCAACACCCCCCATTTGCCCTTGTACTTCACATACAGATATTTATCGTCGGGCATACCGGCCGATTCCAGTACGGGTGGCACGAGGATTTTACCGGAATTGAGCATATAGCCGTACAAATCACCTTTTTGTATGCGGTGCAGCCCTTCCTCCGAATCGCTCACATCATCCATTACAATGGGTTTTTCCGGCGTGGAGGCAGCATGGTAAAACCGCACCGCATCGTCCTCTTCCACAATCCAGTTTCGTTCAAACAGGGTGGTTGTGCCGGGCTCAAACCGCTGCAAGACCCGGCCGCTGATATCTACGTGCGCCGCCGAGCCATCGGGACGTTCGGTAAAAAGGGTGCCGTTGTCGAACACCCAGAGTTTCACGCTGTCGGGTTTGAACAACTCTTTCCCGTCGAGACTGTACAAGCCGCGCTGCGGGTATTCACGCTGCAATTCCCGGATCACATAGAGATAGGGACCGGATTTCAGCGCTTTGTCAAAAACAACCGGTAATATCAGTTTGCCACGGGCATCACAAATGCCTTGCAGGCCGTTTTTCTCCACCACATAGTAATCCAATACCTTGTTGACGATCAAGATGTCGTCGTACTGGCCCGGTTCGATCAACAGTTGTCCGTTGGTGACATCAATAACGCCGGATTGGCCATCCACCTCCACAGGCGCGCTGAGTTGGTCGTTGATTTTCCCGATCTTGTCCCAGGTAAAATCGACGATCACTTTATTCTCGCTGGTAATAATCCCCCATTTTTTGCCATCCAGACTGGCGACGGCATAGCCTGCCGGATGACCAAAATAAATATTGTACACAGCGGGGCTGACGGGGGTTCCGTCCTTTCCCATGATCCCCCGCTTACGCGTCTTGGGGTCGCGGTGCAGGATGACCCCGGGCCAATCATCGTCCAGATTTATGGGTTTGAGCACAAGCGGGCCGGCAAGCGAGCCATCGGGGGTACGGAAAGGCCCCAGATTGACGCGTTCTTCTCCCTTTATCAGCGTCAGCTTGCCATCCGAATCATCGGCGCGGTATTCAAACGGCAGGACCGTTTTCATTTTTTCATTTACAACACCCCATTTGCCGTCTTTTTCGACGGCATAGCGCTTATCTTCCAGGCGGATCACACTGCTCGTGTTTTCACCGAAATAGTTGCCCTTGGGGTCAAACCAGAATTCCTGCCGGTCCTGCCGGGCAAAGATCACGCCGGCCCAGTCCGCTGAAATCCGGTCGTATTGAAAATCCAGGATAAGTTTACCTTTATAGGTCAGCAGCCCGTATTTGCTGTTCTTTTGCGCCACGATAAACTGGTCGTGTCCCCAGCCGGCACTGAAGGTATCAAAGCCGGTAAGTTGGGGTTTGATAAGCCAGGGAAGTTCGAAGTTTTGTGCGGGAACAAGGGCCGGAAAGAAAAGTAGGAACAAGAAGATAATGCGGGTCATACGGGTGTCGTTAGGTGATGGTATTTGTTGCGCAAAAATGCAAAAGGGTGGGCAAAAAGTCGAACCGTACAATCAAACAAATCAAAAATCATGGCTCAGGTCGGCTGGGTATATCTGGATGACTTCGGCAACCGGCACCGCGTCGGTCTGTACCACGGTGACCGGACGGGGCATTTGCTGCTGCACTGCGATTCGCGGATCGTACAGGTCGATTTTTCGGTAAAAGAAGCCCGGACCTATTCATTTTTTGTGGAAGACGAGTTATGCGAGGTAAGTGTGTTCAAGGAAGCAAATGGTTTCTCTTACCAATTTGAGGTCAATAAGAAAGTGGACACCCCGCGCAACCGCCTGCGCAAGGCCGATGAACGGCGCAACCGGAAGTACATGGCGATTCTGATCAGCAGCCTCGTACTGATTATTGCGGGCGTGGTGCTGGGTCTGCGCGCCTGGGGCCTCCGGCAGATGGAGGAGCGCCTGAGCGGCATGAGCCTGGTGAGCGGGCTCACGCCGGAAAATGAGCAACGGCTCGTCGTGGAAGGCCGCACGGTTATTGCCCATCTGGTAGTGGTACAGGAAGCCATGCAGCGCCGGGTATTTTATGGGTTCACCACGGAAAAGAACGAACAGATTACCGGGCAATTTTACGTTCCCGACACCGGACAGATCATCCTGCCCAACGGCTTTCCCCTGAGCGACCGCGACGGATTTGGCGTGCGCTACCTGCCTTCCGAGCCGCAAATACACCGGGTTGATTTTGAACAACCGACTGCGCAGACCCTGGCGACTTACCTCGAACAGGCCCGACGGGCCGAGGCCGCTGCGCATCCGGATGCCTCGGCAGGCCACAGCCTTTGCGTGGCTCAGCTCACCCTGCAACATAAAGGCTGGCGCGAGTTGGCCGACCTGATCTTCCAGGAAAGACCTGCGTATGAAAATCCGAAAAACAACCGCGATTCCTACAACCGCCTCATCCGGGAGCCGGAGTTTGCCCAATTGATCGCGAAAACCTGCTGGGATAAGTAGGGTTAAAAATCGGAGGTGATCAACAAATCCAGGTCCGTACTTTTCAACTGAAAACGCTCACCCAGGTAAGCATTGGTAAGACAGCCTTTGTAGGTGTATACGCCGTTGCGCAGGCCTTCGTGGCTGGTGATCAGCGGGATAATTCCGCCGGATTCGGCCTTGAGCAGCAGAGAGGTGATGATATTACTGATGGCCTCGGAGGCCGTGCGCGCCACCCGGGAAGGCATGTTGGGCACGCAGTAGTGGATCACACCGTGCTTGACGAAAGTGGGCTTGTCCAGACTGGTCGTTTCGGAGGTTTCAAATACGCCGCCCTGGTCGATACTGACATCGACGATAACCGAGCCGGGTTTCATGCGTTGCACAATTTCCGCCGGCACCACCATCGGGGTACGGCCATGGCCGGAGTGCATGGCGCCGATGGCCACATCGGCCGTGATGAGTTGCTCGCTGAGGTGAATGGGATTAATGACCGAGGTGTGCAACTGGCGGCCCACGTGTTTTTGCAGGCGCATGAGCTTGTACACGTTGTTGTCAAAAATACGCACTTCGGCGCCCAGGCCGATCGCGGTGCGCGAGGCAAATTCTGCCACCACACCGGCGCCCAGGATGATCACCTTGGAGGGCGGCACCCCGGCGATTCCACCCAACAGTACTCCCTTGCCGCCACGGGCCGTGGAGAGCAGATCGGCGGCGATCAGGATGGCGCTGGTACCGGCAATCTCGCTCATGACCCGCACGATCGGAAAAACACCCGTCTCATCATCGCGGATATATTCCATGGCGAGGGCGATAACCCGCCGTTTTTGCAGACGCAGGATATACTCCGGATTGAGCAGGGGAAGGTGAATGGGCGAGATCACCACCTGGTTGGGGCGCATCAGGTCAATTTCTTCCAGGGTCGGCGGAGCCACTTTAAGCAAAAGGTCGGCCTTGAAAACCTCCTCCCGGCTTTGCGTGATCTCCGCTCCGGCTTCTGAAAAATCATTATCGCTGAGCTTTGCCTCCACCCCGGCCCCGGTTTCCACCAATACGCGGTGGCCATGCGCGACAAGTGTTGCCACGGAATGCGGAACAAGCCCCACCCGGTTTTCCTGTAAAGTCGTTTCCTTGGGTATGCCGATAAACAACCGCTGATGCTTCCGCGCAACTTCAAGGGTTTCCGTTTGGGTGGCCAGTCTGGCGAAAGTAGCAGCGAGGGTTTCCATTTACAACATTGTGAATTAGGAAATGAGATTGGTTCTTAAGCCTACAAAATTAGGAGTCGGCGAGCGGTTTCGCTCAAAATGTCCAGTTGAATTTTTACAGTATCTTCCGGCAGGATCGGTTCGACAAGTTGCGGCCACTCGATAAAGCAGTACCAGGGGTCGTACAGGATATCCTCAATTCCGATGTCAAAAGCCTCCTGGAGCGTGTTGAGGCGGTAAAGATCGAGGTGATGCACGAGCGCCAGCCGGCCTTCGGCATCGCGGTAGCCGTACTCGTTGATCAGCGAAAAAGTAGGGCTCACGGGACTGTCTTCCACACCCAGGTAGCGGCAAAAAGCCTGGACCAGGGTGGTTTTTCCGGCGCCCAGGTCGCCGTACAGGGCTACTTTTCGCCGGCGGTCCAGTAATCCGGCCAGTTCAGGCATAGCTGCATCGAGCTCGGCGAGGGAGTGTATGAAGATTTCCACCGTTTCTTTTTTTACAAAGATACGGTGTTGTACTTTTATAACCTGTCAGGGGGTTTTTTTGGGGGGGGGACTGGGGGGCGCGGGGAGGCCGGCCAACCAAGCCCCAGGAGGGGATTGAGAAGCTGAGAAACCGC
>CAYVDV010000013.1:0-27140 GCA_964450465.1 uncultured Saprospiraceae bacterium | reverse complement strand
ATTTGAGCAGAAAAATATTTCGCGGGCGCTGTTCGAATACGTTATCGAAGAGGCTGCGCAACAAGGGCGTGTCCAGATCATTGCCGGCATCCGGAAGACTACCCTGCGACCAAACCAGATAAAATTCTGAACCAGGCACATATTCCCAGCGAAGGACCAGATTGGAGCGCAACTGTATGTAGTTGAAATCGGGCTCGCTAAAAGAATAGTCAGCCAGACCGTCACGGTTTTCATCAACCAGGTAATTGCCCCCTGCAGCCTGTAGCTCATCCGCGTTGAAACGGTGGAACCGCTGGTCATAATCCCGGTTGAGGGGGTCAGTGACATAACCGTAATCCCGGTATTGAGCCCTGAAAATAAAAGGCTGCACGTAATATTGTACGGTCAGGTCGGGCGTGAGATTGTAGTTGACGCGGCCGGTGAGCGAAAAACTCTGCTGTTCGACTGCGCTGACCACGGTTCGGAGATCGCCGTTAAAATCCGTTTGTGCCACAAATTGATCCTGTTTTCGCCAGGAGCGGTTATAGCCCGGGTAAACGCCCAGCCGCAGGGCATCAATGGGTTGCAGGTTTACCCCGAAGGAATAATTCTGTACACCGACCGTGTGGTTAAAGCCCCAGGCAAAAAAGGTATTGGCAGACAGGCTGACCTTTTTGCGGGTGTCTGTTTCAAAATAGGCAAAGTTGCCGATCCCCGGCGGTTTCCGCAGGGACGTACCGCCCCGAAGCGCGTTATTGGATAATTCCACCGGATTCCAGGTCATGCCAGTCCCCAAACGCCAGTTGTTTCGAAACCATCCATGGACATTGGCATTAAAAGCCGCATAGAGAAACTGGCCGCCAAAGTCCCAGCGCGCCCAGTGGTTGTAATTGATCCGGGCGTTGCGGAAAATGGAAAACGGTTTCTGGATCTGGTATCCGGCCCAGCCGAAATAATTGACTTCATCGGCTGCCAGCAGGAACCCGACGTCGTTCAGTTCGAGTTCCGGCGAACGCCAGGTGAGCCCCGATTCAAACTTGAATATGCCGCCATAGCGATCGGGCTTGCCGCCTATTTTACCGATGCGGACCGTGCCCCCCGTGCCGGTAAGCGAGGTGCGGGTACTGTCAACGTGCAAATGCTCCGCATTGGTACGCTGGAAAAGATGGACAAACCCCGTTTGTGTGGCCAGGATTGCCTGGGGCGAGCCTTCCACCCGACTGAAAATGGCATTTGCTTTTATGTACCACCAACGGTTTTTCCAAAAACGCTGAAAATCTAGACCGCCGGAATAGGCACTCCGGTGCAACAGGTCCAGTTCATTTTCCCGGTTTACGGCGGAGAATATGCCACCGATTATGGTATTTCCCTGGTCGAAATCTTTCAGAAGCCGGCCAACGAAATAGTTGGTGAGTGGTTCAACCAACTCAGTCCGTCGGTCTCCGTTCCGATCGATCCGGGCATATTCCCGTTGCGTAACACTTTCCAGCATGCCTACCGACCAACCTTTTTTGGTTTTTCCGCTGAACTTGGCCGCACCTAAAATGGATGCTTGCTGGGGCACATCGGCAAACTCTCCCGGATACAAATGCGGAAAGCCGTGCGGCAAGCCGCCAACACGGCGCGAATAAAACAACAGGTCGGCATCAAAGTCGCTTTCTGTAGCGGAACCGGTAAGTTGATAATCGAAAAGATTGCGGCTTTCGATAAAAAATGGCCGGCGCTCCCCAAAAAAGACCTCGTAGCCATCGAGCCGAACGGCCCCGGGATCCGCTTCAACCTGTCCGAAATCAGGGTTGATCGTAAAATCGAGGATCAAATCGCTGGTGACAGCCAGTTTGCCATCCAGCCCGCCGCCGATCCGGTTTCTGCTGCCATCGGCAAACGGGTTGCCTTCTTCCTTTTTAAAGTGCTCCGTTTGAGCCACTACATAGGGCGCAAGTTCGACCTGCTTTCGGGACGGCAGATTGCGCAAACCGTGCAGTTCGCCAAAACCACTCACCCATCCGCCCGAGCCCTGGGGAATATATTGCCAGATGGAGCGCTCTTCTTTCCGAAAAACCCTTCGCGTCAGCTGAATCCCCCAAATGGGATCGGACTGGTTGCCGTAGCGCAACTGGCTGAACGGAATTTTCACTTCCGCTGTCCAACCCAGGCTATCGACATGCGTTTTTGCGTACCAAACCGGATTCCAGTTGGTATCCCAGTTATTGCCGTTATCCGTGACGAACTCATCGCCTTTGACGCCGCTGACCGAAAGTGTGAAGGAAAAAGCCGTGCGCAGATCGTGGTAGCTGTCGATATTGATTTCTACCCAATCGCCCGGAAATTCATCGCGCCGGCTCATGCGCTGAACGATACTGTCCGGCGCCGTATCGAAAGCCCGGTAGGCGAGTAGCAGGTATTTCTCGCTGTAAAGAATTTTAAACCGCGTTTGCTGGGCTGGCGAAGCGCCTTCATTAGGTTGGTATTGCACGAACTCGCTTCCCCAGTCCACCTGGTCCCATGCCGGTTCATTGGGGATCCCATCGAATTCAATGGCCTGGTTTTCAATAGCGTGGGTGTAATAAGTCTTCTTTTCAATTTCCGGAAAAGGAGCCTGGGCGGAAAGCGGGAAAGGGATTACAAAATAAAACAGCAGCAAGGACAGAAGGTATTTCATGGATAGTTGATTTGGCATACAATAGCTTGGCGGGAAAGACAACCCCTCAACGCACAGGTTGCAGCCTGCCGTCGCCAGTTTGGGTATTATTCCCGGAATGCGGCACTAACTTGCCGTTTCCCGGTTCAGTACTGCCACGGTCTCCTTGTAATACGCTTCTGCCCGTTCGGGGGAAGAGCCGATACACACCATCCCCAGTTTGCCGTATTCTGAAAGGGCGCCCAGGATATGAAACATAACGCCTTCCTGGGTGGTGGCATCGTATTGCAATTTATAACAGATGGCGATGTCGATCAAATCTTCGGGCGACAATCCTTTGTACGCATCGGACTGCAGGCAGTCGGTGGCAAAATAATGGCGCGTCTGCCCGTTCGGCATGTGATAAACACCGGTGTGATGGTCATAATAGCCATCGGTCAGAAATTTAAGCATCAGGAAGGGATGCGTGGTACCGCCTTTGCGGAGGTTGATCTCGATGGCATAATGCTGCCACCAACCATCCGGTTCCTTTACCGAAACAAAATCAATTCCGAAGCGACCGATAACGCCCTCCTGGCTCAGCACTTCAGCCACTTTGTACCCTATTTTGCCAATTTCATAGGCATAGGCCGGATTAGCCGGGAAGTTAGCGCCAATGTAAACCTGACCGGAGTCGCCTCCGAGCAGCTGGTCGTGCGTAGAGATCACTTCAATTTGCTGCAGCGGATTGATCCGGCACTGAACGGAAGGAGAGGTTTTGATCTCCCCTTCCACAAAAGCCTCGACAATGCCGCCCATGATCTTTATTTTTTCGGCAAATACATCATAGGTCATGTCCCTGGCGACCATCTTCAGGTGCCGGCGCAACACCTCTTCATTCAGCTCTTCACCTGCCTGGTCAAAGGAAAACACCGCGTTGCCGTCCCCTGAAAAGCCCTCGTTGAGTTTGACCACTGCTTTTCGCTGCTCCGGATACTGCTGTCGCAAGGTCAGCAAGGCATCCACAACCTCCGGCATACTTTTCAAATCCACGCATCCCGGAGGGATCAGCAGACCTGCACGCCGGAAAATCTCGCGACTCCCGCTTTTGGTACCCCAATAGGCCAGCCAAGCCGGGCATCCGTAAAGCGGAACGCCAAGCCGGAGCGACAATTCGTGTTCAAGATAGGTCACGTTGAAACCGGCAATATGCGCCACATGGCCAGGGGGAATGCAACTTTTGATCTTCTCCACCAGGCGCGGTCGCGCGAGGATCTTCTCGGTAAGAGAACACGGTGAGGCATCATGGCAGCTCAGCAGCGTCAGGCGTTGCCGGGCATGCCGGGTGGTAATACCCGGCAGCAAATGGAGGTAATAATCAATAATAACCTCACTGATAGGCATGCTGCTTACGTAAATGATGCGCGTTCGCGGCATGCGAAGAAGGAGGAGCAGGCACAACATCCGCTCTTCATAATAATTCACCCCCAGGATTTTGGCCAGTATTTCGCTGTCAAGGGTCTGGCTGGGAATGATAATTACTGTTTTAGGAGCAAGGGGGTCCGGAAATTGCTCCTCGAACTGCCGGATGAGCTCGCGTTGTAATGCCTTCAGGCGCGCCAGTGCGCCGGGCGCCGGGGGAGTTAAGGCAGTGTAATCCATTGGACCGGCATTTGGTGAACGTGAACGTAAGCAATGCAATAATACAGCTTTACGTCCATGTAATCAAACGCAATGATCCCGGTCCCGGGAGACTTTACCAAACAGGGAATATGTATAGCCTGGATACTACAAGAAATTCAGCCGGTGCCGTAGTGCAGTACTGAACAGCAGGTACATCTTGCGTTTATCCGATACGCGAAACCGCTCCTCCGCAATGCGCTGTGCCGGCGCCCGTTTGATCTTCGCAAAGAGCTGGATATAGTACTTGTATGCCAGATAAACGCCAAACCGCGCGCCATCGGGCAGCCGGCGAATGCCATCCAGGGCCGCTGTAAAATCAGCCTGAATATCCGCTTCGATCTGGTGCTTGGCGGCATTGTCGAAATAGCGGAAATCCACCCCCGGAAAATACACCCGTCCCCGGTCTTCGTGGTCACTTTTGATATCCCGCAAGAAATTGATCTTTTGGAAAGCAGCCCCCAGGCGGCGGGCCGGATCTTTTAATTCCTGGTATTTTTCTTCCCTACCCTCGCAAAAAACCCGCAAGCACATCAGCCCAACCACTTCAGCCGAACCATAGATATATTCGTTGTACCCATTGCCATCATAGGTGTTGTAATACAGGTCCATTTCCATGCTGCGCAAAAACGCATCGATCAGTTCCCGCTCAATACCGTATTCCCGTACCACCTGCTGGAATGAATGTAAAACAGGGTTCAGGCTGATGCCCTCCTCGATAGCCCGGTATGTGTCTTCCCGAAAGCGGTCAAACAAAGCCTGTTTGGGATACTGATGAAAGGTATCCACGATTTCATCCGCAAAGCGGACAAAACCGTAAATTGCGTATATCGGTCCCCGGAACCGCTTGTGAAACAAGCGGATGCCCATGGAAAAGGAAGTGGAATACCGCCGGGTAATGAGGCGGCTGCACTCCGAACACGTACTATGGTACAAGGTTAAATGATTCATAGGCTGACAGATGTAATAGAATGTATTTGGAGAATTTCTGACTCCCTGGTTAGCGATAGCCTCCTCTATGCAGAAACCAAAAACCCTTTAACCTCCCTTGCAACCACCTGCCCGCTGATCAGGGAAGGCGGAACACCGGGTCCGGGGACAGTCAACTGACCGGTATAAAATAAATTTTTAACGCGTTTACTCCGGAGTTTGGGCTTCAAAAAGGCCGTTTGCATCAGCGTGTTGGCCAGTCCATAGGCATTCCCTTTGAAAGCATGGTAATCTGAAATGAAATCGGCGTGGGCAAAACTGCGGCGATAGACCACCGACTCCCGGATCTGCTGGCCGGTCAGCCCTTCCAGGCGGTCCATAACCAGTTCGTAATACCGCTCGCGAATGGCTGGGGTATCTTCCAGGCCAGGCGCTACCGGGATCAGGATAAACAGATTTTCTGAACCCTCCGGCGCAACCGAAGGATCTGTTTGGGAGGGGGCGCTGACATAGAACAGGGGCTTTTCGGGCCACATTGGCGTTTCATAGATTTCCCGGGCATGCCGGCCAAAATCTTCATCAAAAAACAAATTGTGATGCCGAAGGCCCTGCAGGCGCTTGTTGACGCCTACATAAAAAAGCAGGCAGGAAGGCGCCATGGTGCGCGTCTCCCAATACTTATCGCTGTAATTGCGCTGATCCGCCCCCAACAGTTTCGTATCGATATGCTGATAATCTGCGGCCCCCACTACCACATCTGCCGGGTATTCCCGACCGGTGTGGGTGCGCACCATTTTGGCATGGCCGTTCGGCACAACGATTTCCCGGACTTCCTGCCCCAGTTCCAGCTTAACCCCCAACTCCCTGGCCAGTGACACCATGCCTTCGATGATCCGGTACATACCGCCCATCGGGTACCAGGTGCCCAGCGCCATGTCGGCATAGTTCATCAAACTGTAAAGGGCCGGGGTTTTTTCCGGCGTTGCCCCGAGAAACAGGACGGGAAATTCGAGCAGTTTGATCAGTTTTTCATTGCGGAACAGTTTCCGGACATGCTTCGACATAGACGTGAACATCTGAAGCCGGAACATACTGGCTGCAATCCGCCAGTCGGCAAATTCCAGAATGCTATTGCTGGGTTTCTGAACAAATTCGTTCATGCCGACCCGGTATTTATATTCCGCTTCAGCCAGAAACTTGTGCAAATTGGCCGTACTGCCCGGTTCATAGCGCTCGAACATGGCTTCCAGCTCCGCCATATTTGCAGGCACCTCCATACTGTCGTCTGGGCCAAAATGCACGATATAGGAAGGATCCAGCCGGACGAGCTGATAGTAATCGGACGCTTTTTTGCCAAAGCGCGCAAAAAACTGTTCAAAAACATCGGGCATCCAATACCAGGAAGGCCCCATATCAAACAAAAAACCTTCAGCTGTGAAGTGCCGGGCACGGCCACCCGGAACCTCGTTTTTTTCCAATACCGTAACATCAAATCCGTCGGCAGCCAGGTTGCACGCTGCAGAAAGACCGGCAAAACCGGCGCCAATAACCACCACCTTTTTGGACATACGCTTCAGTTTGTTTGATATTGCCAACGGAAACAGCAAAAAACGTTTTTTTGTTTAATTTCAAACCAAGATAGTTAAACAAAATTTTTCCGGCCATTCCGTCGTTTATGTTAGTCCTGTTCGTTGTTTCCAACAAAATCCGGATCTTTGAATGGTATAATGCTTTTCTTTGCATTTTTGCCCATTCAAATACAAAATGGACATTTACAGTCGCAAATCGCAGTGGAAGTGGTACCTGGCCGCAGGCGGGGTAGCCATCATTATTATCTCCCTGCTGTACACCAAATATTTGGCTGATCGACTGGTGGAGCGCGAGAACCAGCAGGCACAGCAGTTTGCCGAAGCGATGCGTCAAATTGCCCGGACGGATGTCGATCTGAATTGCGACTTCACCTTGCCCGGGCGAATTATCGAGGAAAATACGACTATTCCGGTAGTTGTACTCGATGAATCGTTTAAAATTGAATATTACCGCAATATTGATAACCGCAACTTTGACACCATGCCGATCCCCATGGTGCGCAAGGCGCTCGATCAAATGGTAGCGGAAGGCGCCGACACGATCATCATCAACGTTCCACCGGACATCTTTAAAACCCTGATCTACGGGCATTCCAACCTGCTGGCCCTGCTGGAATGGTATCCCTTCATCCAGTTGATCCTGATTGCCATTTTTATCGCTTTCGGATATCTGGGTTTTAGCGCGTCGCGCAAGGCAGAAGAAAATCAGGTATGGCTGGGCATGGCCAAGGAAACCGCACACCAGCTCGGCACGCCCATCACGGCTATCCTCGGCTGGGTGGAAGCCCTCAAGTCCGCCAATGAGGACAATCCCATGAACCAGGAGATGCTGGATGAGCTGCGCAACGATGTAAACCGGCTGGAACTCGTAGCCGACCGGTTTTCCAAAATTGGCTCCCAACCGGCATTGAAACCAGTCAACATATACGAGCAGCTGGATAAGTGCCGCGACTATATGCAACGCCGCGCGCCGCGCAAAGTCACGTTCGACTTCCCTGCCCCGGCCGAACAGGAGGCCAAAATGGTCGGCATCAACGCCCCCTTGTTCGATTGGGTGGTTGAAAACCTGTTGCGCAATGCCATCGACGCCATGGAAGGCGGTGTCGGCGTGATCACGGTAACCGTTTACGAGGAACCCGGCATGGTTTGTTTCGACGTTGCCGATACGGGCAAAGGCATTTCCGCCGGAAAATTCAGCACTGTTTTCAAACCCGGTTACTCGACTAAAACCCGGGGCTGGGGCCTGGGCCTTTCGCTCTCCAAACGGATTATCGAGCAATACCACCGGGGTAAAATATTTGTCAAGCGATCCGAAGCGGATAAAGGGACCACCTTTACGGTAAAACTTCCCGCCGTGAACACAAGTACCGAGTTCTAATGCGCATTCTCATCTTCTTGTTATTGTTATTCCCCGGCCTGCTTCCCGCCCAACTCGTGCAAGTTGGGCACCTGCCGTATGCCCCGGCCACGCTTGCGGGCTGCTGGCATTATGTGGACAGCCTCGGCAACGAATATGCCCTTGTCGGAACGAGCAAGGGGCTCAGTATTGTGGATCTCAGCGATCCGGCTCAACCGGTTGAGCGTTTTGCCGTACCGGGCCTGCCGAATAACTGGCGCGAGGTAAAAACCTGGGGCGGGTTTGCCTATGTCGCCTCGGAAGCCAACAACAGCGGGATCACGATCGTCGATCTGCGCCAGCTGCCGGCATCGGTGGATTGGAAAACCTGGTACGGTTCCGGCACAGATACCCTTGTCCGCAAATGCCATGCGCTTGCATGCGCGGATGGATACCTGTACCTTTTTGGCGGCTCGCAATCGGGCGCCGTTATTTGCGACCTTGCCGACCCCTGGAATCCGCAAGTGAAGAGTATTTACAAATTGCAATACGTGCACGACGGATATGTCCGCGGCGACACACTCTGGAGCAGCGAGATCTATGCGGGCCAGTTCGCGGTTATTGACGTTTCCGACAAAACCAAACCCACCGTCTTGGCCACCCAACCCACTCCCGGCCTGTTCAACCACAATACCTGGCTTTCGGACGACAGCCGGACCCTGTTTACCGCCGACGAGAAACCAAGCTCCCCCCTGGGGGCTTTCGATGTTTCCGACCTGGAAAATATTACCCAGCTGGATCTTTACTTCCCCAGCCAGAAGCCAAGGTTTGAAGTACATAATGTGCGCGTCCTCAATGACTTTTTGATCAATGCCTCCTATGGCGGGCAACTTACCCTGGTGGACGCACACCGCCCGGACATCCTGATCGAAACCGCCTGGGCCAGCCTGGGCAGCTCCCTGGTTTGGGATGCCGACCCTTATCTCCCCTCGGGTATTCTGTTTGCTACGGCAAAAAACGAAGGCTTGTATGTATTTCAGCCCAACTATCAGCGCGCCGCCTATCTCGAAGGGCGCGTGCGCGACGCCGCTACCGGCCAACCGCTTCCCAAGGTAAAAGTCGTGGTGCTGGGCACCCGGAATTCCGGCGTCACCAATCCCGATGGCCTGTTCAAAACCGGCGCTGCGCAGGCCGGCGTTTATTCCGTACAGGTAGGCAAGATCGGCTACAAACCGCTAACGGTTTCCGATGTGCAGCTCAACACCGGAGAAACAACCTGGCTCGAACTCACCCTGGAACGATTCTGATCCTACAAATACAGCTTACATGCTCACGATACTCGCTCCCGGAAACCCGTTCCCTGCCGAATTCCCCAAAGGCGCCGTCCTGCTGGTGGATAAGCCATTGGGCTGGACCTCTTTCGACGTAGTAAACAAGATCCGCTACCGCTTGTCGCACCGGCTTGGCATTCGCAAGATCAAGATCGGCCACGCCGGGACACTTGACCCGCTGGCCACCGGTCTGTTGATCCTCTGCGTCGGGGAATACACGAAAAAGATAACGACCTTCCAGGACATGCCCAAAGAATACACCGGCACGATCACCTTCGGCGCCACCACACCGTCTTTCGACCTGGAAAAACCGGTAGATGCCACCTTTCCGACGGACCATCTCAGCGACCAGCTGCTACAGGACATCCTGCGGCAATTCACCGGCGAAATCGAGCAAATCCCTCCGATGTTCTCGGCTATTAAAGTGGAGGGCAGGCGTGTGTACAAAAACGCCCGCACCGGACAGGAAATGGAACTCACGCCCAGGAAAGTCCTCATCGAGATCTTTGAACTTGGCCCGCTGCGTCCGGTAAACACTGCTGCCCAGGTCGCAGAATCTACCGTGATCAGCAAAAAAGGCGCCCCGATTCACCTGTACCCCGACTATCCGGACGGGCTTCAGTGCGACTTTCGCGTCGTGTGCAGTAAAGGTACGTATATCCGATCCCTGGCATACGATTTCGGCCAGGCGGCCGGCACCGGCGCCTACCTGAGCCGGCTGCGCCGGACCGGGACCGGGGGCTTTTCCGTTTCAAATGCCTGGGAAGTTGAAGCCCTGGCCGACTGGATACAAGCCGGATGAAGCAATACATATCCTTGCACCGGCGTTCCGGTTCATATTCCTACCTTTGTCAAAATATGAATGTAATTTCCCGTTTCAGCATATTTATTGTTCTCTTCTCCCTGGTCTTGGGATTGGCTTGCACCCAGGTATCCTCCAGGAACACCCGGGAAGCCCCCCTGCCTGCAGCGCTCCGCAACCCGCACCTGAAGGCCCTGATCGCCGAGTACGACCGTTTTTTTAGCGACTCTATGACCGGGTCTCAAACCCCGGGCGCCGCACTCGTGATTGTAAAAGACAGTGTGGTGATCTTTCAACGCGGCTATGGCCTGCGGGCTGCCAATGCACCGGATTCGGTGGACGCCAACACTGTATTTCGCATAGGCTCGCTCTCCAAAGGCTTTGCCGGCGTATTGACCGGAATTTTAGTAGAAGAAGGAAAATTACACTGGGAGGATGCCATTTCGGAGTATGTGCCGGAGTTTGCGCTCGTGTCACCGGAACAAACAAAACAAACCCATCTTTCCCATCTCTTGTCCCATACCACCGGACTACCCTACCACGCCTTCACCAATATGATCGAAGCGGGGTATGACTTGCGCACCATAGCATCCAAGTTTTCCTCGCTGCCGCTGAACGGCAAAGCGGGTCAGGTATTCAGTTACCAAAATGCCGCCTTCAGCCTTATCGGAGAAGCCATGCGCAGCGTTACCGGCCGAAGCTATCCGGATCTGTTGACCCGAAAAATATTCGGGCCGGCCGGCATGCGCACCGCCTCCGCCGATTGGGAAAGTTTGCATCGTTGTATGGACTTCGCCCTGCCACACCTTTATACCGGCGCCCGCTGGGTGCCGGACAGCATCACACACCGGTTTTACAATGCCGCACCGGCTGGCGGCGTCAATGCCAGTATTACCGACATGGGGCAGTGGTTGCTCCTGTTGCTCGGGCACCAACCCAAGGTCGTTTCTTCCGGAACCCTGGATAAAGTGTTCGAACCGGTTATCAAAACCAACAACGAACGCCGGTACTTCCGCCGCTGGGGCCGCCATTGGGAAGCCTGGTATGCCATGGGCTGGCGCGTACTGAAATCCGGCGATGATACCCTGATCTACCACGGAGGTTCCGTCAATGACTTCCGAAGCGAGATCGCCTTCGACCGGCGCGACGGCATCGGAATATGCGTGTTGTTCAATGCCGCAACGCCTTTGGCCAACACCTGCATACCGGCATTTTGGGAACAATACCAGGCACGGCGGGATGCCATCCTGCAATGGCATGATGCTCCGGAAGAATAATACCCGCAACCGGTCGGCTGTCCGGCCCGCTACATCCCGCAAGTGTCTCCTTTTGTCCAAACTTTATTCCCCGCAACGCAGTCAGGCGGCAATAAACCAATATCTTGGCATACGCGGCTGCTTTCAACGCAGTCCAAATTAAAGATATCCATGCCTAGACATTGGCTCCTCTTTCTGCTGCTTTCACTGGCGCAAACGATGTTTGCCCAAACTTTCTTTGCAACGCCGGGACCGTTGCTCGAACAGGAGATTGCCCCGGAGCAAGCCAATGAGTGCTACATCTTCTTTGAAAACCCTGGTGGCGACACCCTGCAGCTGCGCTGGAAAAAGATTGAAGCCAGCATCCCGGCCGGCTGGGCCGCAGACCTCTGCGACCTGGGCGCCTGTTACGTCGGCATCCCGGCCAGCGGCATCATGAATCCCGCTGCAGACTCCGTTCAACCCTATCTGAAACTGATTGTACAACCGGGCAGCATCCCCGGCGATGCCTGGATCTGGTTCCGGGTATCGGAACTCGGCAATCCGGATAACTACGCAGACGTGTACTTCAGCCTGTACACGCCGGGCGTTACCGGTAGTCCTGAAATCCAGGCGCAGGCCATCCGCCTGTTTCCCAACCCAAGTCCCGGACCGGTGACTATAGAAAACCTGTCTGTAAAAAACCTGTGGCTCCGGGTAACAGATTCGGCCGGGCGCCTGATCCACGCCGGCAAGCTGGCTTCGGAAGGGCAGCAAATGCTTGACCTCTCTTACTGCTCGCCGGGACTCTATTTTGTGCAAATCAACGAAAAAACATACCCTTTACTTCGGCAAAACTGACAACCTGTTTTTATGAAAAATCTGATCACGTTCCTGCTGTCCTGCCTGTCTGTTACCGCATTACTCGCTCAGGTACAAAGCGAGACCCGCCTTGAAGTACTCTCCGCCAGCATAACGGAAACGACACTCCGCCTGGACGTTACGGGAGTCGATCGGGTCACCGTAAACACAGCAAAAGGCCCGGCCGATGCACTCAGCATCCAACAAGGCACGCCAATGCTGCAAAAGGGCGCCCCCGACTTGCCGAAATACAGTACCGCCCTGTTAATCCCGGGCAAAGGCAACATGGCGGTGGAAGTGGTTTCCAGCGCGTACGAAGAGTTTACGGACATGGAGATCGCCCCCTCCAAGGGCGATCTCAAACGCACGGTAAACCCCGACACAGTGCCTTATGAATACGGCCCGGCATACGCACGCGATCAGTTTTTTCCCGGCGCTCTGGCGGCGCTTCAAACGCCGTTTGTATTCCGTGCCGCCCGCGGGCAGGCGCTTTGGATCTACCCGGTACAATACAATCCCGTGCAGAAAACCCTGCGCGTGTACCATTCCATTACCCTGCGGGTATATTACACCGGCGGTACGGGAAAAAATGAATTGCCGGCCGGTGCCAGCCCCGCAGCAAGCCGAAGTTTTGACCAGTTGTACCAGCGCTTGTTTGTAAACGCCACTACACAGGCAACGGATCGAAGCGGCGCCCAGGAACCGGAAAAGATGCTGGTCATCGCCGCCGACCAGCTTTTGGACGAACTGCAGCCCCTCGTTGCCTGGAAACGGCAAATGGGTATCCATACCACCGTGGTTCCCGTTTCCGAGATCGGCTCCTCCGAGTCCGGTGAAATTTACAACTTCGTAAAAGATTACTACGCTACCCACGGAATCAGCTACCTGCTCCTGGCCGGGGATGAAGCCGCGATCCGGCCGGAAATGCGGGATGACGGCGGCTCCTATTCCTGCGATAACTGTTTTGGCTATATGAGTGGCGACGACCATTTTCCGGAAATCCTGGTGGGTCGCCTGCACGCGAGCACGCCGGAACAAATGCGCATCATGGTCAACCGAAACCTCGAATACGAGATACAGCCTCTGGTCGACAGTACCCAGAACTGGCTCGCTACCGGCATGGCCTCTACCTCCGACGAAGGCGCCGGTATCGGCGATGACGGACAAGCCGACTGGCAGCAGGGCAATGAATGGAAATCCGCACACCTGGCTGACGGCTATGAACAATACTGGGAATTCTATGACGGCTCACATGCCGGCGACTCCCCTACCCCGGGCGATATCACAGCCGATGAAACCGGCAACCCGACTAACGGCCCTTTGGTTAACCTGATGAACACCCGCGGCGTTTCTTTGTACAATTACACGGGCCACGGTTGGGAACAGGGGCTGGTCAGTGGCAACTTTAACACTACCGCCGTCGGCAACCTGCGGAACTCAGGCCGCTACCCTATCCTGATCGCGGTGGCCTGTTGCGCAGGAAACTTTACCAATGGAGAGTGCCTGGGCGAAGCCTTGCAACGCGCCGGAAATCCGGCCACAGGTGAATCCTGGGGTGGCATCGCAGGCTTTTTTTCCAGCGACTACCAAAGCTGGAGCCCCCCGATGGAAGGGCAGGACGGTATGAACCAATACCTGACTGATGCCGATGGCATAAACCTCACCCCCACGATGGCAGGTATGCTGGCCTACGGCAATGCCAAAATGATAGCAGCCTACGGAACCGGAGGGGAGGTCATGGCCGATTTCTGGAATCCCTTTGCCGAGCCGTCCACCATGCCCCGTACCCGAATCCCGGAAGCGCTGACGGCTACCCATACGGACTCTATCGCATTTGAAACCCTCAGCCTCGACGTAAAATGTCCCGTAGAGGGCGCACTGGTCAGCCTGTTTTGGCAAGATCAAACCTGGGCGGTAGCTACAGTGGTGAACGGCACAGCTACCCTGGAATTTGCCCCCCTGAACAATACCGGCAACCTCATCGTAACGGTGACCCAGTTCAACTACACCCCGTATCAAGGGAAAATTGCCGTAAAACCAGCCTCCCAACCCTTCGTCGTGAAGCAGCAAAGCATCCTGCTCGACAACACCGGAAACGGCAACAACAGGGCTGACTTTGGCGAAACCGTCGCGTTGCAGTCGCTGTTCCAAAATATCGGGCTTGGCACGGCAACCGATGTTACCGCTACGGTAAGCACCACCAATTCGTTTGTAAACCTGAGCGGCAATACCGTTAGCCTGGGAAACCTCAGCAGCAGCGATTCCGCCATAGCGGTATTCACGTTTACGGTACGGGATGATGTGCCCAACGGCACCAAAGCGGATTTTTTACTCCATCTGAGTTACAGCGATACCTTGTCGTACAATACCACCCTGACCATACCGCTCTACGCCCCTGCACTGGAGGTCGGCGCTTGGTTAATCGAAGACTTTTTTGTCGGCAACGGCAATCAACAACTGGAAAGCGGTGAAACGGCAACGATCCAGATCACAAACCGCAATACCGGCGGCAGCGATGCCCCGGACGCCCTGGGTACGCTCTTGTCGCTGTCTCCCTATCTGACGGTAAGCAACCCCATTGCTTTGGGGCAGTTGGATGCCCTGAGCGGAGAAAAATCTTCGACTTTTTTTGTAAGTGTTTCGCCCAACGCACCACAGGGTGCCGCCGCATACTTGCGGTACACCGTGAAATCCGGCAACTACAGCGCCGTAAAACTGATCGGGCCCCTGATCCTCAATCCCATCATTGAAACCTTTGAAAGCAATAACTTCAACAGCTTTGCCTGGCAAATGAGTGGAAACAAGCCCTGGGTGACCACCACAGCAAGCCCTTACGCCGGACAGTATTGTTCCCGATCCGGCACGATTACGCACAATCAAAGTTCAACCATGCAACTCCACTTGCAGGTACTGGAAGACGGCACCGTATCCTTTGCCCGGCGGGTAAGCAGCGAAGCAGACTACGACTATCTGCGCTTTTATATCGACGATGTGGAAATGGGCGCCTGGAGCGGCAATCTGCCCTGGAGTGTTGTGAGCTATCCGGTAAGCGAAGGAGCGCATACGCTAACCTGGACCTACCAGAAAGACGACTTTGTGTCGGAAGGCACCGACCGCGCCTGGGTTGACGACGTAGTCCTCCCCCCGCACCAGATTGTGGTGAATACCCACGCCGCTGTGTTGGAAGACCTGTACGTATCGGCAACACCTAACCCGACCGATGGACCGCTCCAACTCCGCCTGGAATTGCCGCGCGAACAAACTGTCCGGATCCGGGTGTACAATAGTCAGGGGCGCCTGCTGCAAACCATGCAATCCCCGGCTCCCACGCCGGCAGGAACAAGTTTTTACCGCCTGGATCTCCGTGGAAATGCACCGGGCCTTTACCTCCTTGAAGTCCAGGGAGAAAACTACTGTAAAATGATCAAAGTGGTGGTTTCGGGCTAACGGGCTTCAAAGTTTTCGCCCTGCCTGGTGTTGTCGCCAGGCAGGGCGAAATTTAAAATTCAATTCACCCGCGCTTTTTCCGCCCGTTCAGAGGCTTCGGTAGCCGTGATCGGGAGCTCTACAAAAAAGTCGGTGCCTTCATTTTCGCTGGTTTCAAAGCGAATGGTGCCGTCGAGGGCTTCCACAATTTTCCGGCAGATCGCCAGGCCGAGCCCGCTGCCGGAGGTTTTGGTCGTAAAATTGGGCTCAAACACCCGTTTCTGGATTTCCGGCGGGATACCGCCACCGTTGTCGTTGATCTGCACGACGGCGAGGTCTTTCTGCCGGAAAAGCGAAACCTGGATTTCCCCTTTCCGGTCGGAAGGAATCGCCTGAATGGCATTGATGATCAGGTTGTTGAACACCCGGATCAGGTGGTTTTTATCCCCATTGATATGAAAACGGTCTGCAGGCACCTTGAGAGACAGATTGACTTCTTTCTGCTCGCTGAACAGGTCAAATACACTTTCCACCACATCGTTGATGACCATGTCGTGCTTTTGCTGAATATCCAGGTTGGCAAACATGGAAAACTCGGAAGCGATCTGTGCCAGCGAGTCAATCTGTTCGATCAAACGGGTAATCGCCTTCTTCAAATACGCCGCTGCCTGTACCGGATCGGAAGACACACGCTCCAGCTGCTGCATGGAGAGTTTCATGGTGGTCAGCGGGTTTTTAATATCGTGCGCCACCTGCCGGGCCATTTCCCGCCACGCGCTTTCCCGTTCAAGCCGGATCAGTTGGGATTTGGACTCTTCCAGTTTTTCCACCATCCGGTTATACTCATCGATCAAAGCACTCAGCTCATCCTGCGCATCACCCGGATATTCCAGGTGTTCGTTCTTGTCTTCCAACTGAAGCCGCCTGATCTTGTCGGAGATGAGTTGCACCGGCCGCAGGATAGACCGCGACAGGAGGAAAGAAACAGAAAATGCAATGAGCAGAACAAAGACATACGCGCTGGCGAGCATGCCGATAAAGTCGGACACTTCCGGCCCGATCTTCCGTTCGGAAAGGTGGTACGGAACACCCAGGAACCCAAGCAGTTGGTTTTGATGGTTGCGCAGTGGAAGGTAGCGGCAGGAAAACGACACACCGGCCAGTTGTTCGGCAATAACGGTTTCCCGCTGCTCGCCCTGGTTCAATACCGCGAGGGCTTGGGGGCTCATCCGGCCGGGCAAAATACCCAGTTGCGCCAAATCATTCTGCGAAGAAAAGACCAGAGCGCCCTGTGGGTCAAACAGGTTGACATCGGTGGAAAGGCTGGCTGCCAGGGTGGCCACCGTAGCGGGCAGTGCGCGCTTCAGGCTGTCGGAATCCGGGCTGAGTTCGCCCAACTGGGTCCGCAAATGCGTGAGCACGGCTCCTGCGCGTTTATTCAGATTGGTTCGTTCGGCATCCTGGGCAGAGGCGGTAAAGTGCTGGTAGGTCAGCCAGCCTATGCCGATAAACGCCAGCCCAATCACGGCAAAATTTCCGTAATGTATCCGTTTGGCCAACGACCCCTTGGTGGAAAAATTGAATTGATAGTATTCCGGTAAAAAGTGCAGGTAGGTATTGAGCAAGGCCAGCGCAAAAATAAAAAGCGTGGTCAAGGCAAACAAAACGGCAAACAGATACAACTGCTTGCGCCAGCCACCGGTAGGATGCCCAACGGCGGCGATCGTTTGGCCATCCGCGCTTTTGAACACCGCATCTGCCCGGCGCGGGGAATCCGATATCCGCTCCACGACTTTGCCTGCTGGCAGGGACTTTTGAAATACGACCTGATTACCCTCCCCCTGATCGACGATCAATCTGCCGTTTTTTTGTACGGCAAAGTCATATTTCGACAAGCGGTCCAGATTTTTATACGGCAAGTTGTAGAACAACTCAGCATAAACCCGGGTGGGTTGCGGATACTCATGATCGAAAAAATAATAGAGTTCCGCCGGCTGTGTAGGGTCACCCATCCGCAGGGCCGATGCTTTGATCATATACCGGAAAATGCCGTCGGGGCCGGAGAAATATCGGATAGCCGGGGATTCCGGCAAGGGTTTGCCCTTGTCCCAGTTTTGGGTTACCACAAAATCCCGCCCGCGCACCTGATCTTGCGGCAACACCTGCCCATCTTTATCGAAAGCATATACCAGCCCGCGGTAATGCTGGAACAGGTAACTCTGGGGAAATACGATCGCATTCAGGCGTTGCCGCAACTCAGCAGTCTGGGGTTTGAATGGCCAGGGCTTCAGCAAGCGGTTGATCTCCGAATCCTGACTGAGCTGGCTCCAAACCTGCTGCAGCTGAGGCTCGGCAAGCAAGGTATCCCGGTCCGTAGCCAGCGCCTCGACGTACGAAAAGCGCACGCCTTTGTCCTTCAAATAATTGTACCGGTATAACAGCAGCGCCGAGGAAAAGGAAAAAAGGAAGAGCCAAAGGATCACGCCGCCAAGCCCGGGCATGTCCCAGTCCAGGAAATAGTCAAAAACAACAACGTAGAACAGTGCAAAACCGGCAAAATACAAGGGATCGACCTGAAGGACATCCTGATAACCCAGCGCGACCAAGAACAGCGCGACCGTTGCCACGCCAATCGCGCCTGCCCGGTAGGCAAACGGCAGCCGGAGCTGCAGCGTGGTTTGCATGAGCCGGTGGCTAAAGAGAAACATGGCCAGCAACAGCAATAGTATGCCCAAAAAGGCCAGCACGCTAAAGCTGTCGAAATTCAGCAGGTTGTCGAAGTCAAAATTAATCGAAGAATGAAAGACCAACTGCCGGTATACCTCTGCGCCCACCACAATGCCGAGCATAACCAGCAGGTAACAAACTGTACTCAGCACTAAACGAAGCGGCATCGGAGGTAAATGGCCCGGATTATCCGTCCGGAATGCGCGATGAAAAAAGATCATCAGCCAAAGCAGCAGGGCCAGATGGACAAGCCAGTCGCCCAGAGAATTGCCGATCAGGCTGGGCGTATCAAATCGTTGGGCAAAAAACGGCAGCTGGTCAAATTCACGGGCCGTAAATCCGGTTGCTGAATTAAGCCAAAATACAGCGGCCACAATTGCGAGCAGGATGGCAGCGCCTCCCATTGCCCAGCCTCGTTTGGTGAGTTGCACCGCCTGTTGCAGCGCTACAGCAAGCACCAGCATGAGAAACAACGCGTAGGCCAGCAACTTGAGCCATTGCACCCATACCGCCTGCACAGAACCAGAAGCCTGAAGCCAGCACAGATCAATGCCGTCCCGCCGGACCACATGATCCGTGGGTGTCAGGCTGACCTGCACTTGTTCGGGAATAGAGGCCTTGGCGGGGAAAAAAGAATAGTGCTGTTGTTGCTCCGGCTCCGTCAGGGTAAACCGGACAGGAATAAGCAACGTCACCATATTATCACCTTCAAACGCCTGGCGACAGCTATAGTAATACCCCAATGGCAAATGAACAACCGAGCGTTCCCCGCTGTCCATCAGTTGGGCCAGTTGCTCGCGCAACGGCAAAATATTATTGTTGGACGAAAACAAAAGAGAGTCGCCCCGGTGGATCAAGACCGTGTAGGGTTGGGTAGCCTGCCCGGCCAAGGACTGCACCCAGGCATCCGGATCAGCGACCGGCCTGCCGGCTAATACGGCATTCAGGGCTGTGCGCTCCCGGCGCACCCAGTCAAGCCCGTCCGACTCCTGATCAGTCAGATAAACAGAGACATCAGCCGCGTACTGTTGCAGCAGCGCCGTATCTTTGTATCCGCGGTCTGCAGTTACTGCCACCGCTAATAAAATGGCTCCAGCCAAAATGTACAGGAGCAGGCGTTTTGTCATAATATGTGGAGAATATTTCCGGCGCCCGGAACAAAGTCCGGACCAAACCGGTTAAAACAGGGATTAATAAACGGTTTTTCAGACCGTGCAAAAGTATAAGAACAAAGTTTACGCCAATACTAAAATTCGAAGTAAAAAAATCCTGCGTATGCCTGGCTATTCGAGGCTTAACTACCTTTAAGCCAACAAATAAAAGCTTAAGCAGCGCCAAAGATAATTACTGTAAATCGCTCTGCCGCCTTTTTCTCTTCCCGGGTAACCAGGGAGCGATCGGGAGGAAAGTCCGGACAACGCAGAGCACCGCACCACCTAACCGGTGGGTCCTTTCCCGGGTAACCGGGATGGGAACAGAGAGGGTCACAGAAAATTACCGCTCCGATTATTCGGAGTAAGGGTGAAAACGTGCGGTAAAAGCGCACGGCGTCCCGATGCAAATCAGGAGGCGGATAAACCTTGCGGGTTGAAATGCCACATACACCTTGCATTCCGGACCGGGAAACCGGCCCGGGAGTTGTGTCGCTCGCACATGTCAGGGGGGGTAGGCAGCGCAGAGCCCGGTCGTGAGACCCGGCCCAGATAAATGGCAGAGCCCCATATCCTTTCGGGGATTTTGGGCGACAGAATCCGGCTTACAGATTTACAGTTTTTTTAACGCCCGTTTTCCGACGGGCGTTTTATTTTGCGGAAAAAAACATGAAACGCCTTTCCATCCTGTTACTCAGCTTCGCAAGCCTCTGTATGGCCTTTTCAATTGTGCAAAAACCGACCCGCATCATTTTTTTCGGCGACAGTATCACCGAGGTCGCCGTACGCCCCGGCGGCTACATTGCCCAAATGCGCGATTCCCTCCCCCTCACCGACTATGAACTTATCGGGGCCGGCATCAGCGGCAATAAAGTGTACGATTTGTACCTGCGCCTGGAAGAAGACGTACTGGCTAAAAATCCCGATCAGGTTTTCCTGTTTGTCGGCGTGAACGATGTCTGGCACAAACGCCTGATTGGCACCGGTACCGATGCCGACAAGTTCCAGCGCTTTTACGTTGCCCTGATCAAAAAAATGCAGGCACAGGGGATCCGGCTCGTGCTCTGTACGCCGGCCTGCATCGGCGAAAAAACCGATTGCACCAACCCGCTTGATGGGGAAATAAATGGCTATTCGCAGATCATCCGGGACCTGGCCGCCCAATACAACTGCGAATTATGCGACCTGCGGGAAGCTTTCCTGTCTTACAACCAGCAGCACAATACGCAAAATATGGAGAAAGGAATACTCACCACAGATGGCGTACACCTGAATGAAAAAGGAAATACGCTGGTGGCGGAAAAAATGCTGGCACACTGCAGGTAGGCCACTCGAATCCCAAAAGAATACCCTTCTGGCCAATATTTTACCATACAAAACGTTTATACATCCCGAAAACAATGAGCCGCAATTGTCTTCCAAAAAACAATTCGTTTGTAACTTTGGCAGGACAATTGCTGTTTATTGCAATTGAAATCAACTCCCGGTTCAATTACCGGAGAGAACAAACACAACAAACAAACGCTTCTAACTTTGAAACACTCGATCCTTCTCCTGCTTTTTCTGGGAGTGGCAGCGCTTGCTACAGCCCAGGTCCAGGTACGGCGGGCTTACAAACCTGCTCCGTCCAACGATCCGGCACCCGTTACCTACAACACCAACACCCCGGCTCCGGCGCCTGTTACCTATAGCGCCCCATCCGATGTCGAAAGCCGCCGTGCCGCGGCATTGGCCAAGGTGCAGGGCACACAGGGCAGCACGACTACCGCCAAGGGCCTGCGCCCTGCCGAATACAGCACCGACGATCCTGCTCCGATGATGTATTCCACTCCGCCGGATCCCGCTACTACCGTAACCGTAAACGGGCAACAAGTCCAGCGCAATGTGCGGAAAGGCCGCGGGCAAGTCGGCAACGAACTCTTTACTCCCGTAAGCGAGCTGCATTTTGTCCAGTTCGCCGTGTACTGTAAAGATACACCGGTGGACAAGGCGCCTAGTATCGATGGCATGTACCTGATCTGGCATCCCGGCAGCACCTGCCCCGGCGGAGAAAAAGGAGCCAGTTATATCGTTAAAGGCTACACGACGCCAGACGATGCCAAAGCAGCCGTGCTCTCATACAAAGCCGCAGGTATCGACTGCTGGTACAACCCGGCGCTGACAGGCGCCGAGGTGGAGATCATTGGGGTGCGGTAAGGGTATATCTTTCTTGCGTTTTGTTAAAGTGCGGCAGTAAAGAGTCCTGGTAGATTGGATGTACTACCAGGGTCGGAACGTATATACTTTCCCGGCTTCCGTTTCAAACTCAACCAGGACTTTCGAAACCGGGAGGCTTGATCCTAACGAGGCCGAGGGCGAAATGGAGGGCGGTGCAAGTTCCGGCAATACGAAAAAGGGATTCGGATTTTCACCTTTGGCCAGGGCTAAATCAATGCCTTCGCCCTGCTGAAGCATTTGCGGCAGGCGAAGGCGGCAGTTGCCGCCCAAATGCGAGCGAATAACCAGGCTGGTTACCAACCCTTTTTCCCAGGCTATTTCGACTTCAAAGCCACCTCTCGCGCGCAAGCCGCTCACTTTTCCCGACTGCCAGGCATCGGGCAGGGCCGGCAATATGTCCAATGCCCCGTCGTGACTCTGCAGCAGTAACTCCGCAATACCTGCTGTGCAACCAAAATTACCATCAATCTGAAACGGCGGATGCGCGTCGAACAAATTCGGATAGGTGCCGCCGGCGCCGGAACTACCGGCCGGAGTGAGTTGATCCGTGATGAGTTTGAGGGCGTGATTGCCATCCAGCAAACGCGCCCAAAGGCAGACTTTCCAGCCCATAGACCAGCCAGTGGACAAGTCCCCCCTATGGAGCAACACGGTCCGTGCCGCGGCAAATAATTCGGGGGTCCGGGTCAAGGAAATTTGATTCGAAGGGTAAAGGCCATATAAGTGCGATACATGGCGGTGTTTATCGTTTGGATCATCCCAGTCGTAGAGCCATTCCTGTAGCTGACCATAACGGCCGATTTGCATGGGTGGTAAGCGTTTCAATGCCTGTTGGAGGGAATCGGCAAAGGCGATGTCAACGTTGAGCTGTCCGGCCATTGCCATCGTGCGGCTGAACAGATCAAATAACAATTGATTGCTCATGGTACAACCCGCTGACAGGGCAGATTTTTGCCCCTCCTCTGTTTTGAACGTGTTTTCCGGAGAAACAGACGGGGATACCACCAGCCAACCGCTTTTCGGTTCTTCCTGCAATATATCCAGATAAAACCGGCAGGCTTCTTTCAACACCGGATAAAACCTGGCCAGCTCATCCCGGTTTCCGGAAAACAAATAATGCTCCCACAGATGCTGAACCAGCCAGGCGCCGCCAAATGGCCAGAGGCCCCAGGATTTTGCGCCATCCACCGGATCGGTGATGCGCCAGATATCGGTGTTGTGATGCGTAACCCAACCCCGGGCGCCATAGGTTTGGGTTGCGCTTTCCAGGCCGGTTTCGGCAATTTCCCCAACCATGCGCAAAAGAGGTTCCACAAGCTCACTCAGATTGGTGACCTCCGCCGGCCAGTAATTCATTTCAGTATTGATGTTGATGGTGTATTTGCTGTCCCAGGGAGGTATCAGTTTATCGTTCCAGATGCCCTGCAGCGTGAGGGGTTGTCCGCCGGGCTGCGAGCCGGAAATGAGCAGGTAACGACCGAATTGGAAATACAACGCCACAAGCTGAGGGTCCTTGCCTTCGGCAAAACGGGTCAGGCGAACGTCAGTAGGTTGGCTTGCGGCGTCAGTAGATCCTAAATCCAGCTGTACCCGGTCGAAGTAGCTGCGGTAAGCGGCAATGTGCGCCTGCTTTGCTTCGGGATACGCTTTTTGGAGCGCGGCATGCAGAAATCCGGCTGCAGTTTGCTCCGGCACAGCATTGAGGTCCCGGTAATTCCGGTAGTTGGTAGCCATCGAAATGTAAAGCGTTGCAGCATTGGCGCCACGGACGTACAGATGAGCAGAATCGCTGTTGCTCAAGCCATTTTCGAGCTTCAAAAGGGTATGCGCAATAAAGCGGACCGCGCCTTTTTTCCCTTCATGGTCGCTGGTTTGGCCACTCAGGATGATTTCGTCCCCGCCTCTGCTGGCGATCCGGCAGATTGGATGCGGGCTGTCCATCGAAAGATCAAAATTGATACAGCCCGGCTGGTTTGCACTCAGGTGCACGACAATCACCTGATCCGGGATTGAAGCGAACACTTCCCGTTTATACTGCACACCGTCGCTGGAATAAGTAACCGTGGCTATCGCGTTGGCTATGTCCAGTTCCCGACGATACTGGTCATAGCGCTCATGCCCGGGAAATGTTAGGTACAAATTACCGACAGGCTGATAGGGCATGCCCTGGTTCAGCGATTTAACATGCGCATTGGCATAGTCCTGCGCTTCAGCATACCGCCCTTCTGCGATCAACCGGCGGATCTCCGGCAGCGCTTTTCCCGTCTCTGGATTGATATTATTACCCGGTTCACCGGCCCAAACCGTTTCCTCATTGAGTTGCAAAATTTCCCGCTCCGGTGTCCCGAACACCATGGCCCCCAGCCGGCCATTGCCCAGTGGCAAGGCCTGAACCCATTCGGTCGCCGGTTTGTCGTACCAAAGGGTCATGGGGTTGTTTTGGGCGCCTGCTGTACCAAAAACACAGAGAACTAGGGCCGGATAGATCAGTTCGCGCATCATATTAAGGTTGCTCTTGTAACTTTTTCAGCCGCAGCAGCGCTTCCAGGTAATAGTAATCCGCATAGACGATGGAAACGTCAATCTCGCTGTTGCCGGGTTTGTGTCCCGTACAATGCAGGAGAAATGCGCTGTTTTTAGCCCGGCTCTGGTACCTTTCAGTGGATAGTTCCGTCAGCATTTTTTCCGCCGCCTGCCGGTATTTGCCGGCCAGGGTTTTATCCTGCACCAGCGTGGACAACTCGAGCAATGCCGAAGCCGTAATCGCGGCGGCCGAAGCATCCCGCGGTTCATTCGGTATACCCGGTGCCGCAAAGTCCCAGTAGGGGATCCAGTCGGCCGGCAGCCGCTCCAGATAGACGTTCGCCATCTTTTGCGCAAGGTCCAGGAACTCCGGCTTGCGGGTTTCCCGGTAGGTCATGGTAAAGCCGTAGATCCCCCACGCCTGCCCACGCGCCCACATGGATTCGTCCGAATAGCCCTGATGAGTGACGCCTTTTATCGGGGCGCCCGTGCTGTCGTCGTACACGAATACGTGGTAGGACGAGTAGTCGGGCCGGATATGGTTTTTCAGGGTAGTTTCGGCGTGTTTTACGGCAATATCGTACAAGGCCGGCGATCCACCGTTCTTGCTCGCCCAGAACAGCAGTTCCAGGTTCATCATGTTGTCGATGATCGTGTTGTGCGGCCAGCCTTTTGCCTTGCGCATACCGGGCCAGGACAGGATGGTACCCACCCTTGGGTTGAACAAGGTAGCCAGCGTGTCGGCCGTACGGAGCAAAATGGCCTTGTATTCGGGTTCTTGCGTAAGCCGGTAGCCGTTGCCCAAACTGCAAAAAGTCATAAACCCAAGATCGTGGTTGATGGCCGGCCGGACCGACAAGGGCGTCTGCATCCGCGAATAATGGTCCGCTGCGGCTTTCCATTTTTCGTCGCCCGTGTATTCATAGAGGTACCACAGCGTACCCGGCCAGAAACCACTGGTCCAGTCTTCAACCGGTGTGAATTTCCACTCCGTTTCGCCTGCGGCGATGCCCCGCGGCTGCCTAGTCTCTCCCGTGGGGATCATGGCCAGCGTTTTCGAGGCTTGTGCAACGCAATAATCGAGATTTTTACGGGTATTCAGCTTGCTGCCGGTCACACAGGCGGCCAGCCACAAGCAAGCACCCAGAAAACTGATTATCAGTACCGTATAAATTTGATTTTTCTTATCCATGGTTCTTACTGTGTAGATTAAAGGTTTGATCAAAAACGTACGAGCATGTTGGATGAGCGGTTTATCTCCTTAATCCGCAATCGCATGATCCTTCTGCACCGTTTTCCCGCTCCACACCTTAACGGAGGTCCATTCCTCGTCCGGAACAGTCCAGAACGGATGCTCTGCCGGCAGGCCCAGCGGCAAAAAAGCATTGGTACAAAGGTACAGGCTGCCTGTGGAGGTATAGGTGTCGGCGATTTCCGGCTGATGCCCGCACACGCCGAGTTGCAGCCAGCCGTTGGAGTCAAAAGTACCGGGGTGTTCGTAGATCTTCTGCATCGTGGCGGTCAGTGCGGCGCGCACCTGACCCGCCTGCAGCGACTCCGGCAACTGCTCCTGCCAGGCCAGCCAGGCCAGATTTTGAAAAGCCGCATTGCGGTAGGGCGCCGAGCGGCCCACAATTGGATACGTGCCGTCGGGTGCGATCAGGCGTTCCTGGATTTCCGCATGGCGTTGAGCGCGTTTCAGAATTTTTTCAAGGGCCGCCGCTCCGGTTTTTTGCTGTTGCACCATGACCTGCAGGATATCCAGCAGCATAGGCAGGATCACGTAGTCGTTATAGTAGTCGAAATGGAAAGCAGGGCCGTCGCCGTACCAGCCGTCGCCCTTGTACCAGTCTTCCATTTTGCGCAGGGCGTAGTCGATGCGCATGGGATCCCATTCCTCCCCGGCCATGAGGTAAAATGCCTCGATAATGGCGGCAAAAAGCAGCCAGTTGTTGTAACCCGGCTTGATCCATTGCAGCTGTTTGAGTTCGCGCACGACTGCCTGCTTTAGTGAATCGGGCAGCGGGTTCCACAATTGTTCCGGCGCCCGGATGAAAGCCTGCGCCAGAAATGCGGCATCTACCAGCAGTTGGGCATCCATTTTTTGGTCAAACCCCAGGTAATCGGGCGACTTGGGAGCCACTCCGTTTTCCAGCCCTTGCCGGAAAAGTTGGATATAGTGCGATCGCAAACGGCCTTCCGGGCTGTCGTCGATGCCGTTGCCCAGCCAGGGCGCCAGCCCGGCCGCAGCGCGACCAAAGGCTTCCAGATACGTCACCCCTTCCACTTTTTTAGAGTAGCCGGGCGCTGTTTCGAGGGGCATGTTTTGTTTCAGGGTGCCCTGTGCCTGGTTTTCCAGTACCGGTCCCGCGATGCGGTGGAGTAATTCGATCCAGTACACGCGGGAGTTTCCCGGCGGATGATCATGCGCCTTAGTCAAAGGTAAAGCGGCTGCAATTGTCCTGCCGGAAAGGCCCGTCAGTGCCACCGTGCCTGCAAGGGCGCTCTTTTGCAGAAAGTTCCGTCTTTTCATGCTTCGGTGTTTTGGGTGGGAAGATACGCAGATCGGGGAATTGCGGCAGGCTTGTTGCCCTGCTGGCGTGAGGAGTGCAACGCGGATCTCGCCTTCGGCGGATACAGGGATCCCGCTTGCGGCGGAATGCGCGGATTTGGCCAGCGGGAAGGGAAGGGGTGTGGATTTTGGGCGGCTGTGGCTCTTTAGCGAACAAGTTG
>CAYVDV010000012.1:0-27339 GCA_964450465.1 uncultured Saprospiraceae bacterium | reverse complement strand
TCCCAGGCCGCTGCCATGGCCAAGCTGTTCGCCTCTGAAGTCGCCATGCGCCACACCACGGAAGCCGTGCAAGTACACGGCGGCTACGGCTATGTCAAGGAATACCATGTGGAACGCCTCATGCGCGACGCCAAGATCACGCAGATTTACGAAGGCACCTCGGAAGTGCACCGCATCGTAATCTCCCGCAATGTACTGGACGGCGAATTATACGTGCCGTTCCCCGGGCAGTCGATGGCAGCGGTTTAGTGTAGTCAATCTGGTCAATGTGATTCGGATGGTTTTGCCTGGGGCTCCTGTTCCGGCTGGAGCTTTCGGTAGCGCCGGTTGAAATAAAACCACATGGTGACGCCGTAAGCCAGTCCGCCAATCAGGAACACCCCCCAATAGATCAGGAATTCCCGGGAGTTAAAAGCCGACAGCAGACTGGCGGGGCTGAAGCCTTGTTCCAGAAGGACCATGATCGCCCGCAAAAAAACAGCAGAGAAGGTACCCCAGCTGATTGCAGTAATCACCACATAGCGAACGATACCTTTGGCGCGTACGGCTTTCCAATGGTCAAGAAATTGTTGTCTTTCCTGCGCATTCATAGGGAGGGAGGATTTTCAGCGCCGTTCCCGGCACTTGATTATTAAAAAAGCGGACTGCAAATCCGCGACTAAACTACGGATTTTCCCGGATCTTCCGGTACAACTTCTCGTGCCTGTACCACATAAAAAAGGCATACCCGATACTTAGCAAAACCTTGAAAAGAAAGTTTGCCGGCGTGGTATTGGCAACCAATGCCTCCCGGAAGGACATATTATCAAATAAATCCACCAATACCGAAACAACCAACAATATCAACAGCATTATCAACCCCTCCCGGAGTACATACTGCCATTGGCCCAAAGCGCGTTTTTTCTCCCAAAATTCTGCAAAACGTTGTTTCTCGTATTGGTCCATAAGTGCAATGATTTTTGGTTTGTTCGATAGATTACGGGGTAGAGCGGTGGCTTGGGCGCCCTAAGACGACGAAACGCGCTTATATCAGCCCCCTTGACTTCAGTTCCAGGTACTTATTGATCGTATTCAGGGTCAGGTCTTCCGGCTTGGTCAGGATAGCCTGAATACCGTATTGCCGGAGTTTGTACACCATTTCTTTTTTCTCTTGCAGGAACTGCCGGGCTACGGTTTGCCGGTAGATATCGGCCGTCCGGGTTACTTCCTCGTTGGCGAGGTTTCTGATTTCCGTATTTTCAAAAAAGACCACTACGAGCAGGTGAAAGCGATTGAGCCGGCGGAGTAGCGGCAGGGCCCGCTCCAGTGCATACATGCTTTCAAAGTTGGTGAACAGGATCAGCAGGGCACGCATACTGATCAGGCGCCGGACTGCCTCGTACAGCAGTTCAAAGTTCGACTCGCCGCTGCGTTCCTTTTCGCGGTAAAGCGCTTCCAGTATCCGGTGCAGTTGACCGGCGCTGCGTTCGGCCTTGAGCGTGGAGCCCATGACATCGGAGAAGGTCAGAAGCCCGGCCTTGTCCTGTTTCTTCAGAATGATATTGCTGATCGCCAGTGCCGTGTTGATGGCATAGTCCATCAGGCTTAGCCCTTCAAAGGGCATGCGCATGGCCCGGCTTTTATCGACGATGCAATAAACTTGCTGGCTGCGTTCGTCTTCGTACTGGTTGACCATGAGGGCGGCGCGGCGGCTGGAGGCTTTCCAGTTGATGCTCCGGTAATCGTCGCCCTGCACATAGTTTTTGATCTGCTCGAACTCGTAACTGTGCCCGATGCGGCGGATCTTTTTGATGCCCGTTTCATGCGCGATATGTTTCATCGCGCGCAATTCATACCGTTTCATCTGGATGATCGACGGATATACCGCTACTTCCTGCGGCTGATGGAAACGCACCCGGCGTTCGACGAGTCCCAATTTGCTGGACACAAAAAGATGGATAGCCCCAAACTCGTACGTTCCCCGCGTTAGCGGGCGGAGTTCATAGCGCAGGAGTGAACGCTCGTCCGGTGCAAGGGTGAGCCGTTCGCCAAAATCGCGGCGTTGAAACTGCACCGGCAGTTCATCCACAATCGAAAGTTGCAGCTGCAAGGTGCCCCGGTTGTGCAGGCGCAGCGTAACCGGATTGGGATCGCTGAGAGAAAAAACGGGGTTCAACTCCCGTACGCACAACACGTTGGGCCGCCTGCCGAACAACAGCACATAATCCACCCCCACGGCCGCCAGCGCTATCCCTACCGCCGCCTGTGCCAGTGGAAAGAGCACGCCCAGGGGATAGGCCAGGGCAAGCAGACCCACCAGCCCGCCAAACAGCCAGAAAAAACGATTCGTGAGGAAGAGGTTACGCATGAATAGTCGGGTAATCGATAAAGCCGGAGCAGGAGCGATTTTTTATCAGAAATTGGATTGCCGGTTGTAAAATTGTGCTTTCTGCGCTAAAAATAAGGTAATTCGGTTCGAACAACCTGAAAAGTTAAATATTATGTCCGCACGACTCGCTGTTTTTGCCTCTTTGCTGCTCTTTTTCACTGGTTTGGCAGCCCAAAATCCGCATCTTCCACCGGTGGAAAATTTCACCCGGACCCTTGGGGACAAGGCCGTCACCTTATACTACCTCTCCAACAATCGGGGCATGGAAATGGCCGTTACCAACTACGGCGCCCGTATTGTCAGCCTGATCGTGCCGGACCAAAACGGCAAGGCAACCGATGTGGTAGCCGGCTTCAACTCCCTGGACGAATACCTGCACGCCAACGAAGTCTATCACGGCGCCATCATTGGCCGCTATGCCAACCGGATCGCCGGCGGGAAATTCCACCTCGATGGCCGGGAGTACACGCTGGCGCAAAACAATGGCCCCAACCATCTGCACGGCGGCCCCGGCGGATGGCATACCGTCGTTTGGGATGCCCGCCAGCCCGACCCGCAGTCACTTGAGCTGACGTATGTTTCGCCGGACGGCGAAGAAGGGTATCCGGGCACTTTAACAGTTACTGTGGTGTACCAACTCACCCCGGACAATGAAGTGCGCATCCGCTACGACGCCACCACGGACAAGCCTACGGTAATCAACCTGACTAACCACGCCTTTTTCAACCTCAGCGGCGAAGGCAGCCCGACCATTAACGATCACCTGCTGCAGATCGAAGCCGGGAATTATACGCCTGTTAACCCGACGCTCATCCCCAACAGCGGACTGTCGCCCCTGACTGCCACGCCTTTCGATTTTCGCAGACCCACAGCCATCGGCGCCCGGCTAAACCAGGCTAATGAACAACTGCAAAACGGACAAGGTTACGACCACAACTTTGTGCTGGATAAAACCTATCCGGGTTACTACGAACGCGCCGCCAGCGCTTTTAGTCCCCTTACCGGTATTCGCATGGATGTGTGGACCACCGAGCCGGGACTGCAATTTTACGGGGGCAATTTCCTCGCCGGTAAAGACAGGGGCAAAAGCGGCCGGGCGTATGCGCATCGCGCGCTCTTTTGCCTGGAAACCCAGCACTTCCCCGATAGCCCAAACCAGCCCGACTTCCCGTCCACCACACTGCGTCCCGGCGACCACTACGGCCAAACCACTGCCTACCGCTTCAGCACGGCGGCTCAGCTCAACGTTTCTGCCCCGCCTCCGCCGGCCCCGCAAAGCAGCGAAGCGATCATCAAATGGTCGGCAAAACGGGCCAACGGCTGGTACAGCCGGCAGCCTTGGTTCGTCGGCGCTGACTTCATCCCCGCCTATGCCATTAATCAACTTGAAATGTGGCAGGCCGAAACCTTCGACAGCGCTGCTATCGAACGCGAAGTGGTACTGGCAGCCAGCCTGGGGATGAATACGCTGCGCGTGTACCTGCACGACCTGCTCTGGCAGCAGGATCCCGAAGGCTTCCAAAAAAGGATCGATATCTTTCTGGGTATCTGCGGGCGCTGGCGTATCCGGCCCATCCTCGTGCTTTTCGACTCTTGCTGGAATCCCGACCCGCAACTGGGTCCGCAACCTGCACCCCGCCCCGGCGTGCACAATTCCGGTTGGGTCAAAAGCCCTGCGCTGCGCCACCTGCAGGACTACGGCGAACTGGAACGACTCGAAAATTATGTCAAGGGCGTGATCGGCGCATTTCGCTACGATTCCCGCATTCTCGCCTGGGATCTCTGGAACGAACCCGATAACCTGGAAGATCGCCGCAGCGCCGGGGGGAGCGCGCACTGGCGCGATTACGTCGCATTTCTCCTGCCCCGCGTATTCGATTGGGCGCGTTCGGTAGGGCCTGTACACCCCCTTACTTCGGGGGTTTGGTACGGCGACAACTGGGGCGACCCGGAAAAATGCAATACCATACAGCAGATCCAGCTCCGCGAATCGGATGTGCTCAGCTTCCATTGCTACAGCGATTCCGCGCGCTTTGCCTATTGCGTACAGGAGTTGGAAAAATACGGCCGGCCGCTTTTCTGCACCGAATACCTGGCCCGCAGCATGGGCAGCACGTTCGAGCAGATCCTGCCTATCGGCAAAGCCCATCAGGTGGCTATGATCAACTGGGGCCTGGTGCTCGGCAAAACGCAAACCAACCTGCCCTGGGACAGCTGGCAAAATCCCTACACCGACCACGAACCCTCTGTGTGGCATCACGATATCTTCCAGACCAACGGCAGACCTTACCGGCAAGAGGAGGTGCGTTTTATCCGTAAAATGACAGGGCGGGAATGAGCCTGTAACTCCAATGGTATGTGGTGGTGGGGCCTAAGTTCCCCCCGGAGTACTCAACCATTTACACAAGGGTAGGGTGGAGCAATTCCGCCCTGGTCCTGCCCGAGCGCCCCTTATGGGAACGTTCCCGATAACGATTGCGTAAATAAAGTCGCTGAATTCTTTGCGCTGCACTGTCGCAAAAACCTAACTTTCCATGGTTAATCGGATTTTGCAATCAATTTTATTTGCAAAGAACAGGTTTCAGGCAGGAGATAATTGTTGCCTGAGAAAAGATTTGTAACGCCGGAACACGGCGCCCCAAACCCTTCGCGATTTTCAACCACTGTTTTTATCGGTTTGTGCCCGGCCTCCACGGCCTCCGGCGCCGGCTACTGCTTTGCTTCTTCGAACGGTTTTAATTATAGGCGATTCAAACGCTCTGTACAACAGCTACGCAAGATGAATAGAATATTATTGGCGGGTATATTTCTTCTCAGTTTACCACATCTCAAAGCCCAAAACTATTACATGACAACCCCGGAGGGTTATGGGGCAGCGGCCACAGGCGGTGGCGCGGCAGCACCTGTCATTGTGACCACCTATGCTGATTTGAAAGCGAAAATTTCCACACCGGCAGCAGCCGTGCTTCTGGTTTCGGGTGTGATTACCGTTCCGGATGGAGGAATGATCAGCGCTGTGGTTACCGACAAAACAATCCTCGGTTTGCCGGGGGCAAAACTGGTGAACCTGACCCAAACGCAGAGCGGCTCCGGTATCCTCTATCTGAAAAACGGATCCAAAAACGTGATCATCCGAAACCTGATCTTTGAAGGCCCCGGCGCCTACGACGTGGATGGACGCGACAATCTTACCTCAAACGGCTGCATCGACCTGTGGGTGGACCATTGCGAATTTCAGGATGGCATTGACGGCAATTTTGACATCAACGGCACCAGCGACAATATCACCGTCTCCTGGTGCAAATTCACGTACCTGAAACCGCCAATATCCGGCGGGTCGGGCGGTTCCAACGATCACCGCTTTTCCAATCTGGTCGCTTCGAGCAGTTCGGACGCGCCGGCAGACGGGCATTACAGCGTAACTTTTCAAAACTGCTATTGGGCAGACGGCTGTAAGGAACGGATGCCCCGCGCGCGCAATTCGGAATTTCATATCCTGAACTGCTATTACAATACCTCGGTGTCGGGCTCGAGGGCGCTTGGCCTGGGCGGCGGGATCAACAACCTTTCCTGTTATGTGGAACACACGGACTTCGCCAAGATCGGGACGACGTTCAAGGATTACAGCAGCTCGGATGGCGGCGTGGTTTCCCTGGTGTTCGACAGTTGCCTGAACGGCGCCGGCAATTTCGGAACGGTGCCCAAACCTTCTTATACCTATTCCGTGCTTCCGGTTGCGGAAGTCGCCACCGTCGTGCCTAACGCGATGTGCGGCGCAGGCGCGACCTTGCAGGTTACCGCTGACGGGATCATTTCCTCCCCTTGCGGCAGTTCGGCGACCAATGACCCGGAGACGATACAAGGGGTGAAATTTTACCCGGCCGTAATTGAAGATACGCTGTATATCGAATTCCCGGACGACAGCCCCCCTGTGGTCAGTATTGCCATTTATTCGGCGAGCGGCCAGCTGCTGCGCTCGCTTCCGGATCTGTCCATTCAGGATAAAACCCTGGAATTAAATGTAAGCACACTCTCCAGAGGCATGTATTTCTGCCTTATTCAGGGTCGGCACAAATCCGTAACCCACAAACTGATCAAGGGATAGCACAGCAAACACCGTTCACTTTCAACTAATTCAGCATTGTATGGAAAAAAAATTATTCATTTCATTTTTTGCCTTTTTGCTGTTCGCCGTATTGGCAAACGGGCAAATTACCAATTCCGTTACCTATGACTTCAGGGACGGAACGATCATCGCCGCCGGGCAGAGCCCCGATGGTGTCATTACCTTGTCCGGCACATACAGCCACCACGGTACACAGTACGGCCTGAACATGAAAGTGAATGGTGAAATAAACGTCAAGGTGGACGGCAGCAGCACCATTCGTTTTCTGGGCTCCAAATACTCCGGACTCAAAATGGAGGGTACCGCGACGGTTTCCGGCGACCTGGGCACACAGGACACCAAAGTAGTGAACGACCTGAGCGATACCTATGACTTTGTCTATTCCGGCAAAGCGGCCACCCTGAATTTTAAACTGGTGCCCGGCTCCGGAAACGACCTCTATCTCCCGACCATTGAAGTTATCCCCGCACAATCCGGGGCAGCCGCTTCGGCAGCCGAAAAAAACATCGTTTATTACTATGATTTCCGGGATGGCAGTATCATCCCCACCAACACTACCGGCCAGTCGGATATTCACCTGGGACTTGTGGATATTATCGTTGGGCCGAGCAATGCCTACGGCTATAACGGCACCCAACACGGTTCCATTTTGAAAACAGGCAATCAGATCAAATTGCAGGTTGCGGGCAACACCTACATCAAAGTGGGCGGCAGCATCTATTCCAACGGTACGATCAGCGTATCCAGCGCTACCGGCAATTTTGATATTACCACACAACAATCGAAGACTTCCGGCAACTACGGCAACGACGGTTCGACCGTTGACTTTCTGTACGTAGGACCTGCGGGCACCGTTACGCTTGATTTTACCGGGACCAACTATGTGCCCTACATCGAAGTAGCGCCGGTACCGTATGACGTGACCCTGACGCCCTGGGTGCAAAAATCCGGGACTATAACGATCAATAATGTGGAAATCGGCATTCAAAGTGGAGCCGATGCGAGCAGCAATGCGACAGTGACCGTCAGCGACGGAACGGTGATCAGCGCGACTGCCGAGATCGCTTCTGTACAGATCGACCTGGGCGGTAAACCCTTGTCGGATTATACACCGGCCCTGAGCGGCCAGATTGACTCGGTACATGTTGTCGGAGATTCCCTGGTGGTGTTCTATGCAGATCCGGCTTCAGACCCGAAAACATACATCGTAACTGTTTCGGACAACAGTATTGTGGTGGAAGCCGAGCCCGGCAAAACCTACATGTATAACTTTGCCAACGGCTCCGAACTGCCACAGATCAGCTATCAGGCTTTGCGGTACAAGACCTTTGTTTCCAAGGACGGCATTCTTACGATCAACAGCAACACGGACCAAACGAGCAAACAATTCGGATACCACGACGCCGCGCACGGCGGGGTCTTTTTCCCGGGCAACTCGTTCCACATGATCGTCGCCGGCAATGCACTGATCACCTTCATCACCGACACCTACGGGGTGGCCACCGATGCTGTGTTCGAGATCAGCGATCCGGGCGGCAACGTGTTAGGCACGATGAAAGCGCAAAATATCGGCGGCGTGGATGGGTTCCCCGTCACCTTCGACTACAAAGGCCCGAAAGGCGCGGTTACGGCTACGCTCAAGAGTACGGCCTTTCCGACCGCAGAAATTTACCTGCACGGTCTGAATATCGAAAACGCAGCGGCAGCCAACCCCTCCAATGGGAAGATCGATGTGTGGGATTTTGGCGCCGAGCAACTGGACACCGCGCAGTACAACAACCAGCTGACCGAGGCGGTCATCAATGCCTGGTATGACCCGTCCATCCAGGTGGGTAGCTCCGGCAACGTATTGCCCAGCAGTTGGGCCACAGGTATCCTGTCGTGGACCGGCGGCAGCAACGACCGGCTCCGGACGACCAACACCAACCTGACCCGCTACGACCAGAATATCAGTACTGCACCGGGTTATACCGGCCGTTTATATGTTAACTCCGCCGCCGCTACGGGCCGCTATCTCACCTTGACCCTGGGCGAGGACAACGAGGTGAGTATGGCCGTCAAAACAGACGCTGGAGGCACCATCAATTTTGAATATGTAGCCGACCCCGATGCGCAAAAGGATGTCATTCCGATCACCAGCAACCTGACGGAATTGAAGTTCGTGGCCAAACAAGCCGGTATTTACCGCGTGTACGACACACAAGGCAAGCCGAGTTATTACCGGATTCAGCGGAAGGACGCCAACTACATCCCGTTGAAGGGAAATATCGACGTCACCCAGGCAGCAGGCTTACCCGCGAACTATTCGATCGTGTTCACAAATGACGCCGGGAAATCCTGGAACGCCAGCGTGGCCAACGATATGTACAGCGTGAGCATACCGGCCGGTTTTACCTACCACCTGAGCCTGTCCGGCGCCAACGGCTATATCCTCGGCGCCGGCGATACGGTGGATGTGACGGATTCGACCAAGACGCACGATGTTCAAATCCTGAAAGTTGAACTCTACACCGTGAGCGGCGCCGTCACCGGGCTGGGTACTGCGATTTCCAGCCTCACCCTGAAGTACACACCGGATCCCATGGTACAGGCCCTGTACGTCCCTGCACCCGTGATCGATGCCGGCGCCGGTACCTATACCGTGCAGCTGGAGCCGAATCTGGAGTACACCATTTCTGGCGAAGGCGTCAACGATTATTTCATTTCGAATAATACCATTACCATCGGGAATGCGAACGCCAATGCAGATGTTGAATTCAGTCCGAAGCCGGTTTACCACGTGAACGTCATGGTGGATGGCTTAAACGCGAATGAACTGGATGCCCTGCGTCTTACCTTCAGCAATCGGAACGAACCGGGGTACAACTACACCTTCGCGACTCTTGCCGATGTTACCCTGCGCGACGGCACATACACCGTTGCTCCGGGCGGGCTGGACTCCTTCCCGGTTGAGCTGACGCTGACTTCCAACCTGAAGGTAGCTGGCGCCGACACCGACAAGTCGCTCACTTTCGTACCCGTTACCAACTGGCCGTTCAACGACAAGGTGATTCAAAACGGCGACCCAGCCTACAAAGGCCTGCTTTTCACCGGCCAGGTAGCCAATGAGATCGCCAAGGGGCACTTGTATGCCAAAGAGGGCGCTACGATCCAGGTGCCGGTTAATCCCGGCGAAACGGTCCGGATCACCTATTACTACACGGCAGATTTCTCGATCGACGGCGGTGCGGCGATCACGACTAACAGCCAGAGCACGAGCCTGTTTGAAAATACCGAATATACCTATCCCGGCAACACGCCCGGTTACGTGACCATTGCCGTGGGCGGCAGTGTAGCCACCAGTTATTTCCCGAACATCGCTGTGGTCAAATACATACCGTACCAAGCGGTCATCACGGTTGGCATGGATAAAGACTATCAAATCATCAACGAAGCGCTGGACGCCGTTCGCCGTATGAACCGGCCCAATGACGAGCGCGTCACGATCATGGTCGATCCCGGCAACTATGAGGAAATGCTGGTCATCGATGCACCGAATATTACGCTGAAAAATGCGGCGGCGATGCCCAACACGGACCTGCTGAACAAGGGCGTGGACATCGCCCCGGGCGCTGTGCGGGTTACTTCGTACTATGGCCACGGCTACACCTATTACAGCATGAGCAGCGACCAGAAATGGCATGCCGATGTGCTGGCCGTGAACAAGGAAAACGGCTATCCCTCCTACGAAAACAAGGGCGCCGGTACGACAAACGGTTCCTACTGGAATGCTACCGTGGTGGTAAGCGCCAGCGGGTTTGAAGCGGATTATATCATTTTCGAGAACTCGTTCAACCAGTACATTTCGAAGAAAGAAACCGAAGACGTGGTGGTGGAATGGGCCGTTGGCGGCAAGGGTACACGTCCGGTGACCTATGGTGCAACGGATGTTCAGAACAGGAGTTTCGTGGAACGCGCAGCAGGAATAGCCGTCATCAGCGGCGGCGACCAGGCGATCCTCAACAAATGCCGGGTGGTCGGCCGCCAGGATGCGTTCTACGGCGCCACGAATACCCGGGTTGTGGTGTATAAAGGCGCGGTAATGGGCGCCGTCGATTATATTTTCGGCGGCATGACGGCTGTGTTCTACAAAACCCAGCTGGCCATGAATACCAGCGATGTTGCCAGTGACCAGGCCTATATCACGGCGGCTCAGCAAGGCAGCGGCAGGGGATATCTGATGTATGAATGTACGGTCACGACGGCGATACCGGGTCCGGAAACAGCATCGACCTACCGCTCCAAACCGGGTTATTTCGGTCGTCCCTGGCAGGCCACGACCAGTGAAGTGGTGTTCTACAACACCACGATCGAAACCTCCGACTTCCCGGGCTCCGAAGGGCTTTCGCTCATCGTGCCGCTTGGCTGGCAAAATACCCTCGGCGGCGAATCGAACAAGATGTACGAATACGGAACAGTAGAACTTTCCGGCGCGAACAATTCAGCTTCCCGGGCGACCTGGGCCACCCTGCTGGACCAGCCGGTACTGACCGACGGCACCGACATCACGACCTTCAATTTCACGAAAGGCAACGACGGCTGGGATCCGCTCCCCGAACTGATCAGCAACGACCAGTCGGGCGTGCATCAAACCGTGCCGGTAACCGCGGTAAATGTGCACGCGTACGGCCACCAGGTGTATGTGACCAATGTGCAATCCAAAACACAGGTCGAGGTGTACAACCTCAAAGGCCAGTTGGTCAAATCGTTGAAAACGGATGCCGATTGCATCTTCCAACTGGAAGACAACGGTATTTGGGTGGTTTTTGTGCGGGCCGCTGACGGACAAAAAGCCGTGAAGGTGATCACGCAATAGCCATTGAACTGGGATATTTTGATTCATGAATAAGGGCATGCCGGGGTAATCCTGGCATGCCCTATTTTTGCACCCTTATTACCGCCAAAGCAATTTTTTACAAAATCCTTACGGCGCGTATAAAAGAAATACATTTGCAGCAAATGAAAACGCGAACCTGACGAAAAATGAAAAACGACAACCTGTTTGACAAACTTTTTCGGCGCATCTCCGGAAAAGCCTCTACCGCTGAAAAGATCTGGTATCAGGAACAAGGTCCCAGCGGATACGTCTGGTACCAGGATCCGGGTGCCAAATTCTCCCTCTACTACGAGTTCTGCGGCAACGAGTGCATCGTCGGCATAAACATCCCTGCTCCGGAAGACTGGGAGCGACACACCGGCCTTCCCTTGGCACGCCGCGACGAAGTGCTGCAATTCATCGGCCGGCAGGTAGTAAAAGACAAAACGACCGGAGGTTTCGGCTCTTTCAGGATTGAGGGTAAATTCCTCAATATTTATGCATAAGTACCTGGACTGAATTAATTGATAAAATAAACGCAGGGATTTTGAGGCAAGACAAGGCATTTTTTGAGGGCATAGCAGCGCTACGGCTGAAAAAAATAACGCAGTATTGCGGCAAAAGACCAAAGTGGATTTTATCAATTAATTCGGTCCAGGTACTTAAGAGCACGGAATGTCATGCTCCGAATTATCGACCTGCTTGCGCTCGGCGTTTTGTTTATTAGCTGTATCCGCCGGGAAAAAGTCCCGGCAGGTCTTGCCGGCTGACCTGAACAGTATTTCAAAGTTTATTTTTTCTCCATTCCCGAATCTTCCACCTTCGAAATTACCGTACCCTCCCGCAGCCGGGTTTCCAACACATCACCGGGCACTACCGCATCTGCCGACGTGACGACCGCACCGTTTTTCAGCGTCAGGCTGAAACCGCGGCGCAGCACTGCATCGGGGTGTAACGCTGCGCAAAGGGCATCGGCCTGGTCCAGAGAAGCAACGGCCCGGTTGATGCGCTGACGGACCAGACCGGGTAGCGCGGTATGCAGGTTATCGACCTGCCGCCGGGCGTTGCGCAGGCGCTCGCGGGCGCCCCAGCGAAGCGCCGTTTCCAGGTTACCAAGTTCGAGTGCGCTGACCCGCAGGTGATGGCCGGCCTGTTCGCGGATAGCTTCGCCGAGCCGCAGCAGCTTGTTTTCAAAAAAGAGATTGTGCTGGATCAGGAAATCCGCCACGGCGGTGGGCGTTTTCAGTGCCGAATGAGCGACGAGGTCGAGCACCGTCTCATCCACCTCGTGTCCGATGCCGGTGAACAGGGGCAGGGGCAGGGCCGCTGCCGCCTTGCAGAGTTCCAGCCGGTCGAAGCCGGCCAGGTCGAGCCGGGCGCCGCCGCCACGCAGGATAACGGCGCAGTCGAATGCGCTGCGTCGCGCTGCCACGGCATCCAGGGCGGCGACCAGTTCGGTTTCCAGATTTTTGCCTTGCATGGCTGAACGGAACAGGCGGCAATCGAACCGGTATCCAAAGGTGTTTTGCGCCAGATGTTCGCGGAAATCCTGAAAACCGGCGGCGCCTTCGGAACTGACCACGGCAATGCGCTGCAATACAGGCGGCAGGGGCAGGGCGCGGTTGCGCTCCAGCAGGCCCAGTTGCCGCAGGGTATCGATCGTTTGGCGGCGCTGCAACTCAATCCGGCCGAAGGTATAGGCCGGATCCACATCGGAAATGATAAGTTTGAGGCCGTAGCGCTCGTGAAAATCAACCCGGACCTGCAGGCGCACCGCACGGCCTTCCTGCAACACTTCCTGCAGGGCAAGGCCGAGAGAAAGGCGGAGCTGCTGGTAATCGCGCTGCCAGATCACTGCCTGGGCCTGGGCGGCGATATCGCTGTCCGGGTCGGCGCCTTTCTGGACCAAATCGAGGTAGATGTGTCCCCGCGAGTTGTTGAGCTGGGCAATTTCCGCCGTAACCCAAAGAGTTTCGGGGTAATTGAGCGCCAGCACCCGTCGGATGTGCTCGTGCAGGTCGAAAAGCGTGTAGGTTTGCATGCCCGGACTGTTTTTAGGTCAGCGGCAAGGTACGGCAATCCACCTGAGTCGCCAATGGCACTTCCTGCAAAAGCGGATCAGTTCCGCTCTTTCAGGATCTCCACATCAAAACCGAGTTCCCGGAGTTTTTCGGGACTGAGTTCTTCCAGGCTTTTGATTTCCAGGGCTTTGCCATCTTTGTTCTTGAAGGTGATGATCATGGTTTCGCGGTTTTCGACCTCGCGTTGTTCCACCTGGGCACGCGAGGAAAGCGCTTCGGCCTGTCCGATGGCCTGGTTGAGTTGTTCGAGGGCGTCTTTTTCGCGTTCCTGCGCTTCCCGGAGTTGTTGCTGGAGATTTTCGGAGCGCTCGATATTGTGGGTGAGGATGCGCTTGAGGTCTTCGACCTGGGCCCTGGCTTCCTTGAGCTCGTTTTCGCGGGCCTTGCGTTCTTCTTCGGCCCGGGCGGCTTCCAGGCGGGCTTTTTCGGCTTTTTCCCGGCGGGCCAGTTCCTCGCTGTTCACCAGGCGGTTGCAGTTTTGCAGGGAAAGCAATTTTTCCAGACTAACAATGTCCACCGACACAATATAATCCACTTTAAACTGGTCGGTGCTGCTGTACACCTCGCCATCGACGCTGAAGGCCACCCCGCTGACATTGCCGTCGGCGCTTACTTTTTGGTAGGCCCGGGTGTACACGGTAGTCAGTTTGGCCGAGCGGATGTAATAGGTTTTCTGTTTGGTTTCGTCCGGTACGTTGGTCGAGGCTTTGCAAATTTCGAGGTAGGGGATGTAATCTTCCGGAAGGAAAGCCACCGCCACATCGGTGATGATGAGTTCGTACACGGCATCGCGTTCCACCTTGTTGGAGGCGATGCAATAGGCGCCGTTGAATTTAAACCGGTTGTTGATCTTGGCGCTGTAGATCACATCGGAGGTGGAGGTGGAAACCACGGGCGGGCGGTCCTGCCGCACAAAACGGGTAAGCACGGAGGTCTTGTTGTCCTCGATCAGGATCATGGCGCCTACCAGTTGGTCGATATTGTTGACGAAGCCGGCCAGTCCTTTGATAAAGGTGCGCTCCTTGTAGGTTTGTGGAAGATCGAAACCCAGTGAAACGGGGTTGAGTTTGATTTTTCGGGATGTTTGCGCGGACAGCGGCAGGATAAAAAGCAGGGAAGCCAGGATTGCCAACAGGCCAGCCGGATTTTTCATATTGAAATTGATTGTTAACGGGAAAATTAAAACAGCAGCCGCAAAAACGCAGCAAGCGGTGTAAAAAGTATGAACAAAGCGGGTTTTTGCCCGGGCGTTCTATCTTTGCGCCGCCCGGGGCGGAGCGCGCCCCGGTTAAATCTGTCAAAGCGTTTTTCAACTATGTTTATTTCCGGAATTCAACAGGTTGGTATTGGTGTTTCCAATGTGCACGAAGCCTTCAAATGGTATCGCCGGCATTTTGGTATGGACGTGCCCATTTTCGAGGAAGCGGCGACGGCCGGCCTCATGTTGCCCTACACCGGCGGGCAGCCGCAGGAACGGCACGCCATCCTGGCGCTCAACCTGCAGGGCGGCGGCGGCATGGAGATCTGGCAATACACCCAACGGACGCCCCAGCCGCCGGCATTCACCCCGCAACTCGGCGACCTGGGTATTTTTGCCGGAAAGATAAAATGCAAGGATATACAAGCCTGTTACCGGGATTTTCAGCAGCAACAACTCCGGCTTTTAACGCAACCGGCAAGACGCCCCGATGGACAGGAGCACTTTTTTATGCAGGATCCCTGGAATAATACGTTTGAGATCGTGAGCAGTCCGCATTGGTTCAGCCGGAGCCAGAAGGCCCACACCGGCGGCATGTACGGCTGCTTTATCGGCGTGTCGGATATGGACCGGGCAGTGGCATTTTATTCCAAACTGCTTGGCTACGATCAGGTTTTGTCCGACAAGACCGGTGTCTTTGCCGACTGGCAGGGAGTGGCCGGCAGCGACAAAGCCTGTCGCCGGGTACTCCTGGGGCATAGTGCCGACTGGCCGGGCCCCTTCAGCCGGCTGATCGGCCACTCCGAGATTGAACTGGTGCAAGTGCTGGACGACAGCCACCAGCCGCGGCGCATTTTTGAAAACCGCTTCTGGGGCGACCTGGGTTTTATCCACCTGTGCTACGATGTGACAGGCATGGAAGAACTGAAAGCCTTCTGTGCGGAAAACGGTCATCCTTTTACGGTTGACTCCAGCGGCAGTTTCGACATGGGCGAGGCCGCCGGTTATTTTGCCTATATCGAGGACCCCGACGGCACCCTGATCGAATTTGTGGAAACCCACAAAATCCCTATTCTGAAAAAACTGAACTGGTACCTCAACCTTAGAGCCCGCTCCAACCCGGCAAAACCCCTGCCCGACTGGATGCTCAAAGCCCTCGGGTTCGGAAGGGTAAAGGATTAACGAACTAAGAGCGTGTTTAAATTTCAGTCACCGGGCTGCAAGCGGCCAATTTTATTTCATGCTTCGTTAAAATTTTCGCCATAGGCACCCGGCTATGCCTGCAAATTTTGCCTTGCCTGAAATAAAATTTGCTCACTTTCGCTCCGGCACCGAAATTTAAACACGCTCTAAAAGAAATCCTTCAGGTTGGTGCCTACCCCGAAGTGCAGCACCCCGCCGGCCAGGTGATAGGTCGCGTAGCCCACGTCCACGCGGAAGCGGCTGAGCTTAAGCCCCACACCGGCTGAGAAGCCGGCAAGGCTGCGGTAATTCTTGACACTGAGTTCTTTTTTCCGAAGGTGGTTGTATCCCAGCCGGATACGGAACGATTCGTTGCGCCCGAGCAAAAACTCGCCGTTAAAGACGAAATGCCGGAAGAAATTGTCGAGCCCGGGGTTGCCGGATGAGGTGCTCTGATCGCCGCCAAACAGGAGCGTCTGATTGTCCTGCAAAGCGGGATCGTCGTAGCGGATCTTCCATTGGTGCAGGTGGTGGGCAATGACCGTGAGCCGGAAGGGCAGGTAGCGGAGCCGTTTGCTGACGCCAACCTGCAGGTCGTTGGGAATGTCTTCGCGAATGCTGTTGTAGCGCGACAATTGCACGCCATAATTGCGCAGCACCACCGCCATGCTGAAAAGCCGCGCCGTATCGTTGTACAGCAGGCCGGCATCGGCCGCCAGCGCAGTGGACTGGTACACATCGAGGGTGGAAACGGCAAAACGAAGGTTCAGTCCCAGCGAAAGACGCGGGCTCAACTGGCGGGCGCCGCCCAGGGTAAAGGCTGTCTCGGCGGCTTTTATCTTGCCAAGCACATTGCCGAACTCATCGGTTTGCAGCATATCGCCGTAGTTCATATACTGCAAGCCGCCGTGTACCGTAAAGTTGATCTTGGCCAAATGGTTGGCATAGGCCGCATAGCCGTGTTGAATATCCGACAGGAAGAAATTGTGGTGGAATACCAGTTGCCCATCCATGGCCGGGTTCAGCGCGGCGGGGTTGGTTGCTGCCAGGGTAGCGTCGTCGTCCTGCACCGTGATCTGCATACCGCCCAGCGCCGTGACGCGCGCCGACGGCGACAGGGTCAAAAACTGAAACACATGCTGGCCTCCGGTGATCTGGGCTTCGGTGTTGCTTGCGGGCAAACCCAGTGCAAGCAGAAATACAATACGTATAATTCGCTTCATATAACGGTTACGTTAAATCCAATTTCCTATTGGGGCACACCTTCCCGCACCCATGTCGTATGGCATGCTCCTCTTTGGCACTCTAAAATGCGTTCGAGTTGCCCGAGGGTATCATATAATTTTAACGTACCGTCTTCATTGTCGCCGTCCAGGTAATTTCCTTCGGCCTTGAGCTTGCCGTTTTCATACCATTCTGTAAACGGGCCATTTTCCTCATTGTCGCGCAGGGTGACTTTTTCCTTGAGCACGCCACTGGGGTACCAGGCCGTACTCAGGCCGGCAAGTGTGCCGTGTTCAAAGGATTGCTCAAGGTTCAACTGGCCGTTTTCGTAGTACAGCAAAAATGGCCCGTGGATCACACCGTGTTCGTAGTGTTCGACGCGTTCCAGCTGCCCGCTTTTATAAAAGAGCCGGCGTTCGCCGTGGAGCGAATCCCGGGAAAAATGCGCTTCTTCCATGAGTTTGCCGTCGGTGTCAAAGCGTTGGTAAAGCCCTTCCCGGGAAAAATCCTTTTTATGGCGTTCATAGCGCTCCAATTGCCCGTATTCGTTGCGGGTCTCAATCGTTTCGATATCCGATTGGCAGGCTGTCTGGGCGAGGAAGAACAGCGCGAGAAGAAGTGGCCATCCGTTTTTGTTCATGGTCCTGTTGTGTTTTGTTGCTGCAAATAAAGAACAAAACGCCAAGACCGGGGCAGTAGGTGTGTGCTGCGGTTAAATTTAGGGGGTGGTACTGCCAATTTCAACCCGCCACTTGTCCTGTCGCAGCGCTAAACGGCGACAGGACAAGCGGCGGGTTGAGGGCAAGAATTGCAGGGGGCTTGAGCCTGGTTATTCTGCAATAAAAAATCAATTCACGATGATCTGCTCGGTAAATACTTTGTCTCCTTGCAATACGTGGATCAGGATTGTGCCTTTGGCGTATTCCGACAGGTCGAACTGCTGGAAGTAATCGCCGCTGAAGGCATTGAGTTCTTCGCGAAACAGTTGGCGGCCCGACATATCCAGCAAGGATACGATCGTGGGCAGCGGTTCGCTGTGGAACTCGACCGTTATCTGTCCCTGCGAGGGATTCGGATAGGCGCGGAAACCCTCGAGTTTCAGGCTGCGGTCCGCTGCGGGTTTGGTTTCCGGGGTAAGGACCTGCGGGGCATCGCCTTCGGCGCCGCGGTGGATCGTGATCACCCGTTGTTCCCGCATGCGGTTCTGGTCTTTTTCATTCCAGTTCCAGAGGAAAAACTCGCGCTGGCTGTTGCCGGTTTCGTTTTTATTGAGATCGAGCAATTTTACCCGGCTGCCATTATCCTGGCAGGCATTCAGCGCGGCTTCTATTTGGCGGGTTTGATTTTCCCGGAGGAAATCTACCGAAACCTTGTCGCCGGGCTGGTATTTGGCGATCTGATCCCAGAGTTCGTCAGGGCCCTGCACCCGCACGCCGTTTACCGCCGTGATCACATCGCCGGTGTTCATGCCGGCGTCCTGTGCGGCGGATTTTTTGGTAAAGCTGGAGATTTTGGCGCCCTGTGTGTCGCCGGCCCCGAACACGGAGCTGTACACGCCGAGACAGGCCTCTTTTTCGCGGACTTGCACGTCGATATTAAAGTCCTCCGGTTCAAATTTGAAATCCCAGGTGGCGGCTTTCGGTGCGCCCAGCGTAGCGGTGGCGGTGTTTTCCCGGCCATTGCGCAGGTAAGTGACCTGTACGTTTTGCTCCGGTTTGGTATAGGCCATGAAGTCGGTGATATCCTCCCAGTCGTCGATGTTCGTATCATTGAGGCGGAGCAGCACGTCGCCGTCCTGCAGTCCGGCTTTTTCTGCACTGCTGTTTTTAACCACACCGATGGCAACACCGCGGTCGTTTTTGGCGTCGCCGTTTCGTTGGGTAATGCCCAGGAAGCCGTGCCGTTTGTCTTCGGCGCTTGTTTTGACGCCGCTGCGGGTGGTCAGGGTAGCGGTGGTGGTGGCTGTTTTGCCATTTCGGCTGTATTCGATCCGGAGCGCGTCGCCCGGTTCGGCGTCGCCGACGATGCTGGAAAGGTCGTCCCATTCATCGACGCTCTGCTCATTGAGCCGGAGGATCACATCGTTGCTGCGGAGGCCGGCCTTATCGGCAGCCGAGCCGCGAATGACTTCGACGCGGATACCCGGTTGCTCCGGATCTTCGTCGCTGTCTTCTTCCACACCGAGGAAGGCGCGGTGGTCGGAACCGGAAACGCCTGCGAGCGCCTTTTCGACCTGCTCGTCGATCTGGCGGGTCCATTCCATGTTGCGGTTGCGCTGGCGTTTGACGACTACTTCGTTGTCTTCTTCATCGCCATTCAGCACCCGTACGTCCAGTTCGACATTTTCGTCGCGGTTTTCTTTGAGGTACTGTTCGAGGTCGAAATTTTCGGCGGCCTGTCCTTTTTTAACGATAGTTTCCGTAACCTCTGTGCCGTCCGGGTCTATGGAGCGTTTGATGATGACGATCTCTTTACCGGCGGCAGGTGCATTTTGTTGGGAGAAAGCGGGCGTGAGACACCACGGCAAAAGAACAAATGCCATGGCCACGATGGTACCAATTGTTTTCATAGTAAAAGATGTTTTTGCGTCTTCTGTACCCTTAAGGAACAGGGTCCAGTTTTTTAGTTGATGTGCGAAATATATCGGGCTGAAATCTACTACGAAAGTATTCGTACTTTTCGATCGCTAAGGAATTCCGGACAGGGATTAACACGATTTTAACGGTTCCAGCCAAAGACAAATCACTGGACCCGAAGTTGCGCCGAGGGGAGGGGTGCGTCTAAATAATTTCGACAGGGGCGGCCGGAAAACAGGCAAAGGCAACATTTTAACGCTGTGTTAACCGGGCCGGCCGCGATGCCAAACGTAGATATCTTACCATTTTAACAAATTTCACGAAGCGCTGTCTGCCGATATACTGCGCCCGGTGAATTTGCGTTATAAGCAGCATTACCTCTTTTTTAACATAAGGGTGAAAAGGCTCCGGCAAACCTGTATTACCTGTAAATGCCTTTCGAACGTAAATCGTATAATCCACGCATTTACCCTTCATTTTTACACAAACTACGACAACGAACCGGTTTTATGGCAAATGCGAATTACAAAATCCTGCTGGTAGAGGATGATCAGAATTTTGGCGACGTACTCCGTTCCTATCTGGAAATGCACGATTACGCCGTAACCCTGGCTACCGACGGCATGCTCGGTTTCGAGGCCTTCAAAAAGGACCAGTTTGACCTTTGCATCCTGGATGTCATGATGCCCCGCAAAGACGGCTTTACGCTGGCCCGGGAGATCCGCGAGCGCAATCATGAAGTGCCGATCATTTTTCTAACGGCCAAAACAATGAAAGACGACGTGCTGCAAGGCTTCAAGATCGGCGCCGACGATTACATCGCCAAGCCCTTCAATTCGGAAGAACTGCTGCTCCGCATTCAGGCTGTGCTCAAGCGCGTCAACAAAACAGCGGATCCGCGCGAGGACCAGCGCGAGTTCCTGATCGGAAAATACCACTTCAACTATCCCCTGCGCATCCTGACCCTCAACGATGCCCCGGCCGACGAGGAGAACCAGTGGAAACTGAGTCCTAAAGAGGCCGAGCTGCTGCGCATGTTCTGCAAATACATCAACGACGTCACCCCGCGTTCCGAGGCCCTCACCAAAATCTGGCATGAGGACAACTACTTCACGGCGCGCTCCATGGACGTGTTCGTCACCAAACTGCGCAAGTACCTGGCCAAAGACCCCGGTATCGAGATTGTGAACATTCACGGCAACGGGTTCCAATTGCTGGTCAAGGATATGGTGTAACGGATGCTTCAGCGTATTTTCCAGCAGTACACCGGCTTTCTGCGCAGTCTGAAGGCGGTGTACGTTCTCAACAATTTGCTTCATTTTAACGATCTGCGGCGCAACCGCCCGCTGTATCGCCGCTTTGGCCTGCGCAAAACGGTAGTAAGTCCGGTGAGCAGCGCCGATTTTCCCGTACACGATCCGGACATTCCCTGGCTGGACCGGCCCGGTGCGGCCGGGCAGCTGGAGCAGAATCCAGAGTTTCAGGCCATGGAAGCGCATTTGCAGGAAAAAGTGCGCGGTTTCCTGCGCGATGGCTTTCTCGTGCTGGAAAACTTCTACGGGGCTGCCGATACGGATGCATTGAACGCCGAGGTGGACCGCCTGCTGGGTGCCGGTAAGGCGGGATTCAACTATACCGGCCGGAAAATCTTTAACCTGCAGCACCACAGCCGCCTGGCCGACGAGCGTTTTTTCCGGCACCCCGAACTCATACGCCTGCTTTCCTTCCTGCTGGGCAAGCCCGTCATTCCCTTTCAGTCGATGAGTTTTATCCAGGGCAGCGAGCAACGCGCCCACTCCGACTCCATCCACATGACCACCGAGCCCCCGGGCTACCTGATCGCCACCTGGACCGCCCTGGAAGACTGCAGCGCCGACAGCGGTCCCCTGTTCTACTACCCGGGCAGTCACCGGCTTCCATACGTGATGGGCCCGGACTATCCCTCCGGCAACACGCGGTTCCGCATTGGCAACCACAGCAACCGGCGTTACGAGGACAAGATCGAATCGGTACTGCAGGCACACCCTTCCCTGGGAAAAAAAGTCTTTCTGGCCAAACGCGGCGATGTGCTCATCTGGCATGCCAATCTCCTCCACGGCGGCAGCGCCATCGAACGGCCCGGCGCTACCCGGCGCAGCTTTGTATGCCATTATTACGCGGAAGGGGTGTTTTGTTACCACGAGATTTCGCAGCGGCCGGCGTTGATTAAACGCCCGAAGTAAAACAGCCAGCGTTGCCAAGAGACATAGCGTTCTCTTCCTGCAGGCGTTGTTTCGCTCAATCCACCAAAGACTCCCCGTTCAGATCCGTCGTCAGCACCAGGCTCATATAGTCGAAGTAGGGGCGCATGGCTTCGAAGGTCCGCTTTACTTCGAGCAGGAAATTATCGGCGCACACTTCCCGGTCCGTAAAATTGCGATGCACGGTAAAACTTTTTTTGCGGATCAGGTCCAGGACGGGACTGTCCTTGTCATACCCTCTGGGGGCTGTTTTCAGTTCCTCGCCTTGCAGGGCGCCAAAGTATTTTTTAAACGTAGCATCTGCTGTGATTTGCCGGATAGGCTTGTCGTCTGCGACAAATTCGTCGCGGATGCGCTTCAGATCCGCGGCATTGGGTTGCCAGAATCCGCCGCCGGCAAACGAGGCGCCCGGCTCGATATGGAGATAATAGCCGCCCCGGAGCCGCTTGGTGGCCCGGGAGAAGCCCATGCCGAAGTGGTTTTTGTATGGAGACTTGTCTTTCGAAAAGCGCACATCCCGGTAAATACGGAACAGCGTAGCCTCCTCGATGTGGTCAGTTTCGCCCAGCGCGTTTTCGACGGCCTTGACGAACTGTTTCATGTTTTCCTGGGCTGCCTCATAGCGGTTTTTGTTGGCCTGAAACCACTCGCGGTGATTGTTGACGGCGAGGTCGCGAAGGAATTGCAGCGTTTCATCTTGTATTTTCATAGCGAGTGCAAAACTATGTTTTTTTGCAGAATCAGCCTAAAACCCGGATGGCTGTTCCGTTTTTCTGCAAAACAGAACAGCCATCCGGCATTCCGGCTATCTTCCAGTCCTCCGGTTTTAAATCTTGGCTCTCTCATAACATAACGGCATCCTTGCACGTTTTCACCCGGAAAATCCGCCCCGCCTGCGCAGTTTGGTTAAAACCTGCCTAACTTTGCGCGTTTTTTAATAAGAACAGATCCTCGAACCGATGCGCTGTTTCCGGCTGATCCGGAAATACTGCGCGGAGACTAAAGTACCGACGATATGAATCGCATTCAAATTAGCGCGCTGTTATGCAGTCTTTTTCTGGTGCAGGCAAGCACCGCATTTGGTCAGATGAAGGGCTGGGAACTGGGTGGCTGGCTGGGCGCGTCCAATTATTTTGGCGACCTGAACACCAACTACCGCCTCGACCGGCTGCATCCCGCCGGCGGCCTCCTTACGCGCTATAACTTCAACGACCGCCTGGCTTTTCGCCTGGGCGCCAGTTATGGCCGGATCAGCGCCTACGACTCCGATTCCAAAAATGTGTATGAGCAGCGGCGCAATCTTTCGTTCCGCAGCGATATCATCGACGGCGCCATGCTGCTGGAATTCAATTTCATGCCTTATATGCACGGCCACCGCGAATACTTTTACACGCCGTATGTCTTTGCCGGGCCCGCTATTTTTTACTTCAAACCCGAGGCTGAACTCGACGGAACCTGGTACAACCTGTCTGAAATGGGTACCGAGGGCCAGTTTCGCGGCGAGGAATACAGCACCACCCAGGGCGCCCTGGCCTATGGGCTGGGCTTCAAGTTGGACTTTTCCTACCGCTGGAGCATGACCGTCGAACTCAGCGGCCGCAAATTGTTTACCGATTATCTGGATGACGTGAGCGGTACGTATGCCGACTGGCGCGATATCCGCGCCCTGCGTGGCGATGTAGCTGCTGCTTTGGCCGATCGCTCCGTTGAACCGATGATCGGCGAACCGGGCCGCCAGCGCGGCAACGGCAAGAACAACGACATGTACGCTTTCCTGGGCGTCAGCCTGCAGTATTACTTCGGAGAGATCCGCTGCCCGTCGTATAACAAGTAACAACAGAAGCCAGACTGCGCGTTTATAGTCCGTAACGCACCATAGGGGTTGTCAGCTTGCGGGCGATATGCTCCGGCGCCGGGGCGTAATGCGAAAACTCCAGGTTGGCTGTAGCGCGTCCGGCGCTCAGGGTGCGCAGGGCTGTTACATAGCCGAACATTTCGGCCAGCGGCACCTCTGCCTGGATAGCGATAGCATCGCCGCTGCGGGCATCCTGGCCCTTGGGCAAGCCGCGGCGGCGGTTCAGGTCGCTCAACACCGGTCCGGTAAACTCTGCCGGGGTGATCACTTCGAGTTTCATGACGGGTTCCAGGAGTTGCGGTGCGCATTGCGGCGCGGCGGCCCGAAACCCGTATTTGGCGCAAAGTTCGAATGCCGGCGGCTTGGACTCGCTGGGGTGCATCAATCCGTCGAGCACGCGCACCTTCAGTGACTCCAGGCTGTAGCCGGCCAGGACGCCGTTATTGATCATGGAAGCAAATGCCTGCCGGATAGGTTCGCGTTGATTCTCATCGACGGCGTTGCGGCGGACCGCCCATTCGAACTGCAGCCGGTTTTTTCCATTCCGGAATTCGTCGCTTTGCAGGAAGGCCGGATCCGCCGGGCCGATCTCGAATTCCAGTTCTGCAAACAGGTGTACGTTGCCGTGCTGCCGTTCGAATTGTTCGCGGTGGCGCACGGTTTGGGTGAGCGCTTCCTTGTAGTTGACCTGTGGTGCGCCCTGGTTGACCGCCACGCCAAATTCGCGCTGCAGGCGGTCGAGCAGGATCTCCAGATGCAGTTCGCCCATGCCGTAGATGACCGTCTGGTTGGTGTCCGGATTGTACACCACATGAAAAGTGGGGTCTTCTTCTTCCAGGCGACTCAGGGCCAGGGTCAGATTGTCGAGGTCGTGCTGGGTTTTCGGCTCGATGGCCAGGCCCAGCACGGGTTCGGGGAAGACCATGCTTTCCAGCACAATGGGGTATTCCGGTGCGCAGAGGGTATCGCCGGTGCGGACCTCGGTAAGTCCAGCTATGGCGGCGATATCGCCGGCTTCCACCTGCGGGATGATATTTTGTTTATTGGCATGCATCTGGTACAAGCGGCTGATGCGTTCCCGGTGGCCGGTACGGGCGTTCAGCGCCACCGCGCCGGCCTCCAGGCGACCCGAATACACCCGGATAAAGCAGAGATGACCGACATAGGGGTCAACCGCAATTTTAAAGACCAGGGCACAAAAGGGCTCTTCCGGCAACGGCCGGCGCTGCACGATTGCTTCTGTTTTGGGATGCAGCCCCTGCACAGCATCCAGATCGGAGGGTGCGGGCAGGTAGTAACAAACGGCATCTAGACAGGCCTGTACGCCTTTGTTTTTATAGGCAGACCCGCACAATATAGGCGTTAGCTTGCCCGAGCAGACGGCTTTGCGCAATACCCGGCGGATTTCATCCACGGTAAGTGCGGAAGGATTGCTGAGCAGCAGGTCCAGAAAATCTTCGTCGTACAGGGCGATCTCTTCCAGCAAGCGCTGGCGATATTCAGCGGCCTGCTCCTGCAGGGCAGCAGGGACGGGTTCAATGGAAAAGGTCACACCCTGATCGCTTTCCTCCCAGATGCGCGCCTGGTTGGCCACCAGGTCAATCACCCCTTCAAAACCGTCCTCTTCGCCGATGGGGAGCTGGATCGGCACCGCATTGGCCCCCAGCTTGCTCCGGATGTCCTCCACTACTTTAAAAAAATCGGCGCCGGCCCGGTCCATTTTGTTGACAAACGCCAGGCGCGGCACTGCATAGTTGTCGGCCAGCCGCCAGTTGGTTTCCGATTGCGGCTCCACGCCGTCGACAGCGGAAAACAGGAAGACGAGCCCGTCCAGCACGCGGAGGGAGCGATTCACCTCTACGGTGAAATCCACATGCCCCGGTGTATCGATGATATTCAAAACATACGGTTCTCCGCCGAGGTCCCAGGAACAACGGGTAGCTGCGGAGGTGATCGTAATGCCGCGCTCGCGTTCCTGGATCATCCAGTCGGTTACCGTATTGCCCTCATGTACTTCACCGATCCGGTGTGTGGCGCCGCTGTAGAACAACATGCGTTCGGTCATAGTCGTTTTGCCGGCGTCGATATGGGCGGCAATGCCGATGTTGCGGGTATGATGAAGCGGTACGTCCATGGGAGGTAATGACATTTATCGGGATAAAGGTAGGAACGGCTGTTTATTTACATGAGTCATCCCGAATTTTTCTGATCAGAAAAATTCGGGATTCTTTTTGTCATTTGAATAACGTAACTATCTGGAAATGAATAATTTTGGCTCTAATTCCCCTGATATGAAAAGTACCAAAAAGATATTCGCCTCAAAATTCGGGATGACACCTGTTAGCCATCCCATCCGGCCGGATCCTGTGTGCCGGGTAAAGAGCAAAGACCGGACAAACCACCCGGGCAATTTGGCTAAATTTCCTTAACCTTGCATTCTGTCGACATACTTTCAAGCGGATGGACTTCTCCACATTACCCAAGATAGAACTGCACCTGCATCTGGACTGTTCGTTGAGTTTCAATTTGGTGCAGCAACTCCGGCCCGGAATTTCCTATGCCAGTTACCGGGATTCCTTTATCGCTCCGCCAAAATGCACGGATCTGAACGATTACATCGACCGGGCTGCCAAGGCCATCGAACTAATGCAAACAGAAGAAGCCCTGCGGCTAACCGTGCTGGACCTGTTTGAACAGTTGAAAGCAGACCATGTAATTTACGCGGAGATCCGCTTTGCCCCTCTCCTTCATACGACCCAAGGCCTGGAGCCGGCCGATGTGGTACGCATCGTAAACGCGGCGACTGCGGAGGGCATGAAGCGTACCGGTGTGCAGGCCGGGCTGATCCTGTGCACCCTCCGGCATTTCACGGAAGCGCAGAGCATGGAGACGGTGCGCCTGGTGCAACAATTTCGCGATGCCCGGGTGGTTGGTTTTGATATCGCTTCCGATGAGGCCGGTTTCCCGGTTGACGCGCATATTGCGGCATTTCAATTTGCCCATGCGCATGGGCTCAAGTGTACGGCCCATGCCGGCGAGGCGCGGGGCGCCGACAGCGTGTGGGAAACGCTGCGCCATTTCCGACCCCGCCGGATCGGGCACGGGGTGCGCAGCATCGAAGACCCGGACCTGATCGGGTTTTTAAAAAAAGAGGATATTCATCTGGAGGTTTGCCCCACCAGCAATATACAGACCAATGTATTTCCGGCCATCAGCGACCATGTCGTCGACCGGCTATATCGCGCCGGCGTCTCTCTTGGCATCAATACCGATGGACGGACCCTGTCCAATATTACCCTGACGGAGGAATACCAAACCCTGCGCCGGGTGTTCGGCTGGGGAAAAGAAGAACTGCTGCGCTGTAACCTGGAAGCACTCGCCCATGCCTTTGCGCCCGAGGCGCTAAAGATGGATTTGCAGGAAAAACTGCAAAATGGGTTTCAGGTGTGATGCGCACCGCACTTTGCCTGAACGTATCAAAAGACCAAAAAGAAATCCCGGCCCGCAAACGCGAACCGGGATATTTATCCTTGCCTGGTTATCAACCAGAAACCTTCTAACCAAAAACCTTCTAACCAAAAACCTTCTAACCAGAAACCTTCTAACCAGAAACCTTCTAACCAGAAACCTTCTA
>CAYVDV010000011.1:26269-27981 GCA_964450465.1 uncultured Saprospiraceae bacterium | reverse complement strand
CGTGACCAGCAGCCCGGGTTTCATCCGCGGCTCGACGTAGGTGCTTTTTGGCGGGAGGATCTGTCCGGCATCGGCAATCGCCATCAGATCGTCAAAGGTAACCGGATACAGTACAAAGCCGATCCGGGTAGGGTCATTGCGTACAGCCTTGCGGATACCCTGGAGTCCCTTGGTGCCCTCCACGTAGGCGATCCGCGCATCGGCACGGACATCCTGAATGCCCAGGATATCGCGCAGCACCAGTTCGTTCAACAGGCTTACATCCAGCAATACCGGCAGCAGGTCGTCGGTGGGATGAAAGGTGCTCAAGACTTCCGGTCTCCAATTCAGGCGATACCAGTGTTCCCGAAAGAACAGTTTGAGTTCGAACTTTCGCCGGGGTTTTCGCGGGTGTTCCACATACTCGATCGTGCATACCCGGGCCAATCGCTCAAAAAAATCGTCCGGGCGAAGTCCGTTTAACCCTTCCACGACGCGGTTGAAATCAAGGATATCGAGTTGATCGGTGGCAAAATAGGCGCAGAGCAGGTAGTCAAAATCCAAATGCGGATATTCGTTTTTGAGTTGGCGGTGCAACAATGCCAGGGTACTGGTGCGGTGGTGCCCATCGGCGATATATACGCTCGGCACCCATTGTACAAACAGTTCCTGCAGCATGCGGATATCGCCGGCATCGGTGGCCATCCATACGCGATGGACTTGCCCGTCCTTTGCAAATACGGTTTCAAAAAGCGGGGGATTGGATTTGGTATAGCGGGTCATCCAGGCATTTATCGCTTCGACGGGAGCATAGGTCAGCAGTACCGGTTTCAACATAGCGCCCCAACGCAGCAGCAGCTCCTTATGGTACTGTTCGCGGGTACTGAGGGTTTTTTCGTGTTTTTTAACCTTGCCAGCCAGGAAATCTTGCACCGCATTCAGGGCAACCATACCGGTATGGAGCCGGTGACCGTGTTCAATCTGGTAGATATAGATCGCCGTTTCCCCTGTTTCCGTGAGTAAATGATCGCGCCGGTAGTCCGGAAAGGCATTTTTGGCATCAGAACAAAACGCATCTGGCGAGGGGATTCGCTCGAAAAGCGGATAAGTAGCCCGGAAGGGTTTAATGTGCATGAAGATCGCTGGTTAGGAAGGTAAATGTAACGGCAATCCGATTTTATTACCTTCGTCAGTCAATAAATTTTCATTTTTGACGATTAATTTGCCAGAAACGTGAAACCAGGAGACTGCGGGATTTTTTCCGGAGTATTCCGGGCACGACTTTTAATTGTTGTTATGAGATTTTACTCCGCCTTGATCCTCACCTTCCTCGCTGTGCTCCTGACGGGTTCGCTTGGTGCGCAATCGGTTGCCGATTTGAAGTCCCGCCTGAAACGGGCGCAGGCAAAGAACGAGCGAATGGAGCTTAGTTACGAGATCGCCCGCCTGCAATTGGCCCGAAGCCCGGCCGAAGCGGCCGATTATGCCTACGAAGCCAGCAAGCTGGCCGTGCAATTGGGTGAAAAGCGAATGGCTTCCGATGCCTTGTATCTGAGCGCCGATGCCTTGTTCCGCCGCCGGAAATACCCGGACGCAGCAGGCCGCTTTACGGAAGCCTGGAATACGGCGCGCAATTACGGACATCTGGATGTGGCTGTTGCATCGGCGGAAAAGCTGATGGAAATCGGCAAGGCACAAAATAATCTGAGCGAAGCCCTGAAATGGAGTCAGGA
>CAYVDV010000011.1:0-26169 GCA_964450465.1 uncultured Saprospiraceae bacterium | reverse complement strand
GAAAAGCGCCGGACGGATTCCCTGGTGCAGATCAAAAACAAGTTGCTCCGGAACCTCACGGAAGAGCAAATGGTGGACTCGATGATCAAGGCGCAGCAGGGGCGGGAGATCGAAGCCCAGAAAGCGGTGGCGATCCAGGCCAAACTCGACCAGCAAAGGTCCGAGTCAGCCCGGAATGTGCTGCTCATGCTCAGTATATTTGTGGTGGCGCTGGCTATTCTCTTTTACCTGCGCTACCGCGCCAAACGCAGAACGGCTGACGCGCTTTCCAGTAAAAACAAGATCATTGAAGAAGAACAAAAGAAAAGCGACGAGCTGTTGCTCAATATATTGCCTCCGGCTATCGCCAACGAGCTGAAAACCAAAAAAAAGGTAGCCGCGCAGTATTACGATCAGGCTACCGTCATGTTTGTTGACTTTACCGGGTTTACCCAGGTTGCAGAGCAGCTCAGCCCGGCTGATCTGGTAGCGGAACTGGATCATTGCTTCACGAATTTTGATCACATTATCGGGCAGTTCCGCATCGAAAAGATCAAAACTGTGGGCGATGCCTATATCTGTGCCAGCGGTCTTTCCGACAAAAACGCCAGCCCTTCCGATATGGTCAAGGCCGGGCTGCAGATACAGGATTTCCTGCTGCACCGGAAAGCCGAGCGTTTGAGCCAGAACCTCCCGTATTTCGAGGCTCGCGTGGGTATCCATACCGGACCGGTAGTAGCCGGGGTAGTGGGTGAGAAAAAATTTGCCTACGACATCTGGGGCGATACCGTGAACATTGCTGCCCGGATGGAATCTGCCTGTGAACCCGGCCGCGTCAATGTGAGTGAAGATACCTACTGGAAGGCCAAGTACGAATTTGAATGGTTTTCCCGGGGCAAGGTGGCTGCCAAAAACAAAGGTATGATGGATATGTACTTTGTCACGGCAGTGAAGGAGAATACCTATTGACGCTAAAGCGCAAAACTATAAAAACCATTTCGCCAGCCAAACGGCTGATATCCCAACGGCGTAACCTTGCCAAAGATCCTGGAGCACGTGCGCTTTCAATACCAGCCGTGCAGAACCTACCAGACCGGCGATAAGCACCATGCCGGCGGCCGCGGCAGTCAGGCTGATCTGAACGACCCCGCCAAAAACGGGAAAAGAGAGCGCTTGTCCCGGCCACAGGAATGCCGTAAGCAGCAACATGCCGGCCAGCCCGCCCATACCGGTGGCGTGTGCGCTGATTTTGGTAAATATGTTGATGAAAAAGGCCAGGAAAAGGCCGATCGTTGCGCCAAGCAGGCAAATCAGGTAAATTTTGGGTACCTGTGTGCCCGCGCTCAGGTTTTTGAACAGCCAGAGATAAAATACGCCGGTGACGATGTAAGGGCCGGTGCGGTCCTGGCGGTCCGGGGATTCCAGGCTGTGTACAAAGCCGAGCGGTTTCATAACGGCTATTCCAATGCCGGGTATGAGCGCCGAGGTGGTGAAAACCGAAATGATCAGGAAAACAGCCTGTTTGTCGTGCATACTGTGTACCCCGAAAGCATAGGGGTCGATCGACAGGAGCAGCAGCAAGGCATAAGTGGGCACCAGCAAGGGGTGGCCGATAATGGATAACAAAAGGGCAAGCGAGCGAGGCATAGTCAACGTAGTATAGCGGTTCCGATGGCGCATTCCAGACAGCGTCCGGGGTCGCAATATTGTTTTTTCAAATGGAGTAATGCCTGTGAACGGGCTGCATTTCCGGCCTGTTGGCCCAGGGCAGCCCAGCCCTCCAGCACATGATTCGATTCGGGCGGGATGTCTTCCAGCAGTTGCAATGCGCGATCCTGCAGGTCAGGCAACCCTTTTGTCCGTCCATAATGAAACAGGAACGGCGCCACGGTATTAATCAGCAGCAAATGTACAAATTCGCGGCCCAGCGGTTTGGCTCTCGGTGCAGCCGTTTTATCAAAGCGAAAATGCGTGCGCCAGTAATCACTTGTTTCCACATGTAACAACTCCCTGATCTCCTCCAGATTTCGCGCGCCCATACAGTCGCTGAACAGCTGGGCGGACCGATGGAGCAACGCCGCCAATTGCGCCAGCCGGAGCGTCGGGAAAGCGGTAGGGCGTAAACGGAAAAATTTCCAGGAACCGGCCGGCAACGGCTGGAGCGTGTATTTGTGCTGCAGAAACCGGTACTCTTTCGCTAACGATTTTGGGTAGGCTTCTTCAAAAGGCGCTTCCAGCAGACCGGCCTGACCGAACAATAGCGCCTCCAACTGGGAAAGGTGATCCTGATGCCTGGACAAGAGGCGCAAGGGTGTGATCCTGGCCAGGGATTCGAAGGGTTCAGCATTGATAGTCAGACCGAAATTTCGGGCCAACACCTGGTAAAACGCCTCCTCCCAGTGCTGGCCTGTCGCTTCCAGCGCCCGCGCGACGGTGTCGGTTTTGTATTCCAGGCGCTCTACCAGCAGGCGGTCCAGCCAGTTATGCCGGACGATTTCCGGCACCTGGGTAAAGGAGCGGCCACAGGGAATCCACGCGCGCTCGTGTTCCAGCCGCAGGTACTTGTCCAGCAATCCCGGCGGTATCCGTCTGCGGAGTTCCAGGCAGGGCAGTGGTTCGCCGCTGGGGCGGAGCAGCCGTTGGTCTTCGTCGAGTACGACGTGCAACACTACGTTGTCGTAGGCGGGATCGCTGTCGTGCCGGTGCGCCAGCCAGTCCGAAGCATTCAGGTGGATCTCCACATTGCCGGCCCAAAGGGTATCGCCCAGCCGCAGGCGGGCATTGAAAAAATCCGGGCCGGAATGCCGGTTATACTCCCCGGGATGCAGCACCTCAATAGGTTGCCCGTCGGTGGTGCAGAGGCCCTGGGCATCGAAGCGGCGCCAGCGCCAGAGAAAGTGCAGAAAGTCTTCACGCATGATCAGATATTTGACGTTCAGGCGATGAAGTTTCCAAGTTTTTCCGGCCCGGCGCAAGCCCTGCAATACATTTTTTGAAATTTAAAATGTTTTTAATTATTTGATTTTCAGTTTTTTAAATAAAGAAAACGATACTTTCCGACAGGGAGCAACCGGGTTGCTGCGTTTCCCGTAATCCGCGCGGAACGGTTAAAAGCACCCGATGCCCTACCTTTGCTGCGGGTTTCCGGATACAGGGTAGCTGCGCACAATGCTGCGTGCCATTTTTGTCCTGAAAAGCTTCCCGCCCCCTTCGAATCAACAAACCGACGACCATGTCCCTTCCCGATTCCTTCCATACGATCTCAGGTCCGAGCACCGGCGAGTACAAAGACCGGGGCAGCAAGTTCCTGGCATACGCCTGGCCGGTGCAGACGGAGGAGGAGGCGATGGCGCAGCTGGAGCTCTTGCGCAAGGAACATTTCAAGGCGCGGCACCACTGTTTTGCCTGGCGACTTGGGTTGGACGGACAGCGTTTCCGGGCCAACGACGACGGCGAGCCCTCCGGCACAGCCGGCCGGCCCATCCTGGGCCAGATTGACGCCGCCGGGCTGACTGATGTGGTCGTGGTCGTGGTGCGCTATTTTGGGGGCACCCTGCTGGGCACCTCGGGCCTGATCCAGGCCTACCGCGAAAGCGCAGCCGATGCGCTCCGGCAGGCGCAGGTCGTGGAAAAGATCGTGCAGGATCATTTTACCCTTCAGGTCGATTACGCCCTCGTGCCGGACGTGATGAACGCCATAAAGAAACTCGATATCGGGATAGCAGGGGAGGAGTACGGCGATACCGGCGCCCGGATGGCCATTGGCATCCGCCAGAGCGAGGCGCCGGACAAACTGCTTCGGCTAAAGGCGGCCCTGTGGAAGGTAAGTGCCGAAGAGGCTCAAACCCTGGAATGGCCGGCCGGCATCGTTCTGGACCCCGGAGAACCCCGATGATTGCTCATTTTTTCCACGCTCATTATTGATACGCCGTGCGCCAGTTTGCCCGTTTCCCATTCGACGACCTTACCGAGATCAAAAGCCGGCTGCTTGCCTGGGCGGGTACCTTTCCTGTTTGTGTATATCTGGACAGCAATTTATATCCCGCTGCCGCGCATCGCTCCTGGGAATGCCTGGTAGCAGTAGGCGTCGCCGATAGTTTTCAGGCCGGCGCCGGCCGTGCCTTTGAAGACATGCAGGCATTTTGCGAGCAAAAACAGGACTGGCTTTTTGGCTTTTTTGGGTATGACCTTAAAAACGAAGTGGAAAAGCTGCATTCCCGGCATCCGGACGGGATCGGCTTGCCCGATCTGTATTTTTTTCAACCGGAAATTGTCGTGGGTGTGCGGAGCGCCAACCCGCCGGAAACCCCGGGCGGTTTTGTGCGCGAACTGGAAATCCATACCCTCCACCAGGCGCCCGATACAGTTATGGCTGCTATTCGCGCCAGTCCGGTTTCCGGGCCGCTGCCGGAACGCGCTGCATCAAAGGTCTTGCTCAACCCCCGGATTTCGCGTGCCCGGTACCTGGCCACCGTTGAGGCCATCCGGCAGCATATTATTGAAGGGGATGTATATGAGTTGAACCTTTGCCAGGAGTTTTTTTCAGAACAAGCGCAAATTGACCCGCTGGCTACGTTTTCCGCGCTGAATGCCGCAACCCGGGCGCCCTTTGCAGCGTATATGCGCTGCAACGAACACCATCTGCTTTGCGCAAGCCCGGAGCGTTTTCTGCGCAAATCAGGCGCCGGACTTGTTTCGCAACCGATCAAGGGCACGCGCAGGCGGCACGCCAACCCGGAGGAAGACCGCCGCATCCGGGACGAATTGCGGCACAGCGTCAAAGACCGCGCGGAGAATGTCATGATCGTGGACCTCGTCCGAAATGATCTGGCGCGGCATTGCCTCCCCGGATCGGTGCGGGTGGACGAGCTGTTCGGCATCTATTCCTTTCAAACGGTACATCAGATGATCTCCACTGTGCGTGGAGCCCTGCGCCCGGAGGCTCACCCCATCGAGGCGCTGCGCGATGCCTTTCCGATGGGCAGCATGACCGGGGCGCCCAAAGTGATGGCCATGGAACTGATCGAGCAGTATGAATGTACCCGCCGGGGTTTGTTTTCCGGCGCTGTCGGTTATTTCACACCGGAGGGCGACTTCGATTTCAATGTGGTGATCCGCAGTATCCTGTACCATGCAGGCAGCGGCTACCTGTCTTGTCAGGTTGGCGGCGCCATTGTGTACGATTCCGAGCCGGAGCAGGAATACGAGGAGTGCCTGATCAAGCTGGGCGCCTTGCGCCGGGTGCTGGAATAGCGGGCCTAATTATTCCTGAACCGGTCGTCGGTCAGTGCGTGCAGGAAGGCTTCCAGGTCCTGTTTTTCCTGTTCGCTGAGGCCGAGCGGTTTGGCCAGCAGGGGATCGCGGTTGATGCTGTGGGTGATGAATTTTTCCGGGTGATCGTAGTAGTCGATCACTTCACGGAGGGTTCGGAACGAGCCGTCGTGCATATAGGGACCCGTGACGGCGATATTGCGCAGGCCCGGCACTTTGAATTTACCAAGGTCGCTGGAGTCTTTCGTAATGCCAAAGCGTCCCGGGTCGTTGAGTTGCTTGCCGTCGAACAGGCCGATATTCCGGAATTCATCGCCGGTGAAATCCGGGCTGAAATGGCAGTCGAAACATTTGCCTTTGGTCATAAACAGTGCGCGGCCGCGAACGGCGGAGGCGCTCATGGCGCTTTCGTCGCCCTGCATCCAGCGGTCGAAGGGCGTGTTGGAAGTTTCCAGGGTCCGGACAAAGGACGCCAGGGCATCGGCCAGGGTGAGCGTATCCGGTTCCCGGCCGTAGATTGCCTTGAAATACCCCCGGTAGCGGGCGCTGTTGCGCAGGCGTTCGAGGGCGGCAGGGAGCGGGAGGTTCATTTCCACCGGATTTTCGATAGGTTGCACGACCTGCTGTTCCAGGGTGCCGGCGCGCCCGTCCCAGAAAAAGGCCGAGCGGGCGCTCATATTGGTGATTGCCGGTGTATTGCGCGTGCCTTTTTGCGCCATCACGCCAAGGCTAACTGCCGAGGTATCCGAAAACGCAAAAGCGGGAATATGGCAGGAAGCGCAACTGACTGATTGGTCAGAAGAGAGGATAGGGTCTTCGAACAGCAGGCGCCCGAGGTCTTCGCTGACCAGGGGGCCTTGTTCGGCGGGTTGAAACGAAAGCGCAGCGAACACGCTGAGGCTCAGGAAAAACAAAAATAGGCAAACAGATTTCATAGCGACGCAAAGGTAGGGATATGCGGGCTTGGCTGCAGTCTGTCGGCCGTGATTATTGTCATGCTACCCGGCGTCATTTGTCAATACGTCGATGATGGTTTTAACGGCGATAAAGACAGGTTCGCGTCCTTCTTTGGTAACCAGGGCATCGGGATCGTCCTCATCTTCGAGAACGGCTTCTTCGGCAAAAGCCACGAGGTCTTCCTGTGGCGTATTTTCAAAAAAGGCATCCAGACGCTCGCGGAACCGCTTGGCGGTGCTGGCTTCCAGGATCCCGTAATTCCGCTCCTCGGCCTCTCCGATCATTTCTTCGCTTACGGTTTCACCGGGGCCGTTGACTTTGGTATTCGCCATCCAGACGATCAGCGATAAATACTGCAGGAATCCCTTTTCATCTTCGGTAAGCAGGTGGAAGTTTTCGTCGTTGAACAAATACGCCACCAAAACCGGCTGGGCTTCAGCGAAGGCTTCCATGTGTTTTTCATACTGTTCGTCGCTGAGATTATCCAGCATATCAATGATCCCATCGATCACATTTTCAGACACAAATTTCATAGGCGGAGGTGCCGGGTTGCCGGCTTTAAAAATTTAGGGGGTAAAAATATACTGTTGCAGGCGAAATAACGAAGCTTGCTTCCGACCTTTGCCATCCCGTCCCGATTTTGCGACAAATTCCCCTAATCTTTTTTTGGCATACTTTTGTTTGTTACACAGACCGGCCGTGCAGCGGTGCGGTTTTAACCTTCTAGTTGTTGCTTATGCTTCGTGCTGCACTTATCGACATGTACAACGGCGAGTCCAATCGAGGCATACCGATGCTTCACTCGATGCTCTCCCGGTATGCCAATGTGTTGCGATACGACCATTTCGATGTGCGTGTCAAAACCGAGATTCCTGACCTGTCTTACGATATTTATTTGTTTTCCGGCGGCCCGGGCAATCCCCTGGAGAATGACGGGCCCTGGTTTGATCCCTTCTTTAATCTGATCGAGGAACTCTGGCAGTGGAACCGTCGAACCCCGGAAGCGGATAATAAAAAGCACTGTTTTTTTATCTGCCATTCGTTTCAGATGGCATGCCACCACTTCAACCTGGGTGAAGTCAGTCCGCGGTTCAAAATGTCGTTTGGCACTTACCCGGTGCATAAGACGCACTGGGGAAAACAGGAACCTTTTTTCGAGGGTCTGCCCGATCCGTTCTACATCGCTGATTTCCGCCGCTTTCAGGTGCTCAAGCCCAACCACGAGCGGCTGGAAGCGATGGGCGCCCATATCCTTTGTCTGGAAAAATTGCGTCCGCATGTGCACTACGAACGCGCGCTGATGGCTGTGCGTTTCAGCCCGGAAATGATCGGAACGCAGTTCCACCCGGAAGCCGATCCGGCGGGCCTGTTGGCGCATTTTATGGACCCGGAGCGAAAAAAATCCATTGTGGATGAGCATGGGGAGTCGCGATACGACCGAATGATCCGGGATTTGGCGAATTCGATGAAGATCCAGCGGACCTTCGATACGATCATTCCGAACTTTATTGAAAATGCAGTCGAGCAGCTGACCTTGTTGCCGGCGTAGATTAACCCGCTTTTCGCCGGATCAGGATCTGCCGGCCCTCGGTTTCATATTGCAGGCCAAGCGGCTCGCATACCATGCGAAGCGCAAGATTTAAATCGCCGTGTATGAATGTCCCGCTAAACTGCCGCCCTTCCGTGCCGGAAGCGCTGATGGTGATATTATACTGCCGTTCGAGTTCGGCAAACACCTCATACACCGGTACATCGCCAAAACGGCTTTCCCCCTGAATCCAGGCCGGCCAGGAATCAACCACTTCGCTCAGGGGCTGCCAGCGCCCGTTTAGCGCCCAGGCTTTCTGGCCGGCGCGCAAGGCTTGTTTATGCCCTTCGGATGTGGTAGCCTGTACCAGGCCGGTATAACAGGCCACCTCAAAGGCCCGCCCGCGATACCGGATATTAAAACTGGTGCCCAATACAGAAACGGTGCCGGCCGATGTTTCCACGACAAACGGCACGGGGCTTTTATTGACCTGGAAAAAACCCTCGCCGATCAGTCGTACCCGCCGTTCCTTTGCCCAATTGGCCATTACGACTTCTGCAGAAGATACCGCATTGAGCCGAACGGTGGAGCCGTCGGGCAAGTGAACTGTTTTGTATTCGCCGGTGGCGGTGGCACTAAGGGAGGATGGTGTGGGTGCGGGCTGAAAAAGCGACCAGCCTATAAGCCCCAGGGTCAACAGACCAGTTGCAGCAATACCCCGCCACAACCAATGCTGATGCGCATCTTTCTTTTTACCCGGATGTCTTGCTGCGGTAAAATTCTTCCAGAGCTTGCGGATCTCGCTGTCGGACAGCTGCTGATGCCCCTTCGCTTCGAGCATACCCCGGAAGATGGAAAAATCCGGGTGCTTTTCCAAATGTTGACGTTCAGACTCGGAAAGCGCGCCGCTGAGCCAACGGGAAAACAAGGTGTCGTTTTGGTATGCGTTCTCCATGTTTGACTTTCGTTAACGCTAAAAAAATCAAAAAATTTTACCCGGCGGCACGCGAGTTTTGTTAAAATTCGTTGTAGCAAAACACCAAACCTCCCTGCTTATGCGTCACCCGGACCGACGTACTTTTTTATCCTTTGGCAAAAAACCGTACCGCCCCCAGTCCCTGCAAGCGGATCAAACGCTGCCCGCGTTATCCGGAGTGCAGGAACAGCAACTTGCCCTTCGTGCATCTTCACCTCCCTCCTCCGGCCTGGCGCCATACACCGGACCCTGGACCCGCGCCGAGGTCATCCACTTGATGCGCCGGACCCTCTTCGGGCCTCTAAAAGCCGATCTGGACCATTTTCTCGGAAAAACGATGGAAGAGGCGGTCAATGAGATTCTCTACACGCCTTTTGTCCCTCCGGTGGAACCGGTGAACGACTACAACAATCCCGATTTTACCGATCCGGCAGTGCCCTTCGGAGAAAGTTTCCTGAACGCACAACTGGACTTCAGCGCCGAGCTCTACCGTACGGAAAGCGTGCGCGCCTGGTGGATCCGGCAGATGTTGAACAGCGGCCGCAGCATCCGGGAGAAAATGACCCTTTTCTGGCACAATCACCTGCCGGTGCAGTTCTATGAAGCGCTGTTCGGCAGCATGTTGTACCGCTATACCAAGACGCTGCGCGAAAACGCCCTGGGCAATTTCAAGGATCTCATGCGCGCCATCACACTGGACCCGGCCATGCTGATCTACCTCAACGGCTATCTCAACTCCAAAAACGCACCCGATGAGAACTATGCCCGCGAGATCCAGGAATTGTTTGTCATTGGCAAGGACCTGCCTTCCTATTTCACGGAAGATGACGTGAAAGCAGCAGCCCGACTGCTTACCGGCTGGCGTACCGACGGGTTCTCTACCTTTTTCTTCGCGACCGAACACGATACCGGCAACAAGCAATTTTCCGCTTTTTACAACAACCGCCTGATCCAGGGGCAAAGCGGCCCCGGCGCCGGCGCAGCCGAACTCGACCAGTTTCTCGACATGCTCTTCGAGCAACCCGAAGCAGCCCGGTACCTGTGCCGCAAACTGTACCGCTTCTTTGTCTTCCACCAGATTGACGCGCAAACAGAACAAAATATCATTGAACCGCTTGCGCAGATCTTTCGTGCCAACAACTACAATATCCTGCCGGTCCTCGATGTGCTCTTCAAAAGCGAGCACTTCTTTGACGCGCTCAATCGCGGCGCCGTGATCAAGAGTCCGGTGGATATGGTCGTGGGCATGTTCCGCCTGTTCGACATTAAACTCCCGGGCAACGCCGATCTGTTCGACAACTTTGTCATCAGCCTGCAGGCGGCATTCCGCATGTCCGACATGCTGCAAATGCCCGGTGATCCGCCCAATGTGGCCGGCTGGCAGGCCTACTACCAAAAACCCTCGCTCGACAAACTTTGGATCAACACCGGCACGCTACCCAGGCGCGGGCAATTCACGGAAGCCATGGTGTATTACGGGATCTTTGGCCTGAACGGCAACCGCGCCTACATCGACGCTCTGAACTGGGCGGCCACCCTGAGCAACCCATCCAATGTGAATGACCTGATCAACGAATCGCTGGAGCTGCTGTTCGGCCTGCCCGTATCGCAAACGGTAAAAGATTCGCTCAAACCTATCCTGCTCTCCGGTCTGCCCAACGATTCCTACTGGACGATCGGCTGGGACCAGTGGGAAAGCAATCCCGCCAATGAAATGCTGGCCGGCGCCCTGCGTACCCGCCTGCAGTCCTATTTGTGGCGGGTTTTGCAAATCGAAGAGTTTCAGCTGATCTGAGTTGTTGTTCCTAAATTCTATAAAAAATGAAACGCCGTAATTTTCTAAAAAATATTGCAGCCGGGGTGGCTATTCCTTCCCTGGTCAATGGCTTTGGCGTCCGCGCCTATGCCACCAATCCCTTTTCTCAATTTTTGAACGGGCTGAGCACCGATACGGACCACGTGCTGGTGCTTATCCAGCTCGAAGGCGGCAACGACGGTCTGGGTACCCTGGTACCATTGGACCAGTACGACCGCCTGTTCAAGGGCCGTCCAAATATTATCCTGCCGGAAAGCAGCCTGCTTCCCCTTACCAACGCCACTACGCTGGGCATGCACCCGGCGCTGAGCGGCCTGCAAAGTCTGTACAACGACGGGCGGGTGCGTATCGTGCAGAACGTCGGGTATCCGAACCCCAGCCTGAGCCATTTCCGCGCAACCGACATCTGGATGTCCGGCTCCGATTCCGATGAATACATCCCCAGCGGCTGGGCCGGCCGTTACCTGGCCTATGAATATCCCAATTATCCCACGGGCTATCCGAATGCCGACATGCCGCACCCGCTGGCGGTGGAGATCGGCTCGTCGCTGTCGCTGAGCCTGATGGGTCCACAATCGGGCATGGGCTTTGTCATTCCCAAGGCGGATGATTTCTACAACCTTCTTGCCGGTATCCAGGATCCGGCACCCAACACGCCTGCCGGCGAGCAGCTGGCCTATGTACGGCTGGTGGCTCAGCAATCGCGGGTGTATGCAAAGTCTATCATCGACGCGTCGGGCAAGGTCACGAGTCAGAAGGACTATCCCGATACCGCCCTGGCCGCCAAGCTCAAGATTGTCTCCCGCCTGATCGCAGGAGGGCTCAAAACCCGTTTGTATGTAGTGAGCATCGGCGGCTTCGATACCCACGACCAGCAGGTAGAGCCGGACGATCACACGATCGGCGAACACGCGGATCTGCTCGGGCAACTCGGCGGCGCAATCAAGGCCTTTTGCGACGATCTGGACTACCTCGGCACCGCTGACCGGGTGGTCGGCATGACATTTTCCGAATTTGGCCGGCGCATTGCCAGCAATGCCAGCGGCGGTACCGACCATGGCGAGGCGGCGCCGGTGTTCCTCTTCGGCAAACCGGTTGCCGGTGGCGTTACGGGCGCTAACCCCCAACTGCCGCCAAACCCCACGGCTGCGGATAACCTGCCCATGGAATATGATTTCCGTTCGGTGTATGCCTCGGCGCTGCGTGATTGGTTTTGTGTTCCGCAGGACGACATACCGTCCATTCTGCTCCACGACTTGCCTTTTATCGATCTCTTCGAGACGGGCCTGCCTTGTGTGTCCACCGATGTTCACGATGCGCACCAGACTACCGGCCAAACCCTGCTTCGCTGCCGGCCCAATCCGTTCCGGGATACATTGTGGCTGGACTACGAAACGGAAGGCGGCATGACGCTGGTGCAGATACTCGATGTTTCCGGCCGGGTCATCGCCACGCCGGTGAATACCTGGCAGCCCAAAGGACAGTATGCGGTGCAATGGGACGCTTCGTCTTTCCCACCCGGCACGTATTTCTGCCGCCTGGTGAATAACCGGCAGCAGCAGACAAAGACGGTGGTTAAGGCGAATTAGCGTTTTTCTGGCAATTTTATTTCCCTTCCAGCATCTTCACCTGGTTCATCGCCATCAGTTCCTTCAGGGTTTTTTGCATGCCGTCCACGGAGCCGTCGAGGAAGATGATGTTGCCCTGGCCGTGCTCGGTAAAGTTTTTGACCGCTTCAGTCCACATGGAAAAAAGGATAAAGGAGGCGTCCAGCTGGGCGTCGCGCATTTCCTTGGCGGCATGGCCTACGCCTTTGGCCACTTCTTCGCGGAACAGCGCTACGGCCTGGCCCCGCATTTTGGCGGCCTCGCGTTCGGCTTCGGCGGCGATCTTGATGGCGTTGCCTTCGGCTTCGGCAGATTTGGTCTTGGTGATCAGCAGTGCCTGGCCTTCGTTTTCGGCCGCAGCCTTCAGGTTGTTGGAAGCCACTACTTTCGACATGGAGCGCATTACCTCCTCGTCGAAGGTGATATCGTTAATCTGCAGGTCGATGAGGTGAAAACCCCATTCTTCCAGCATATGGTCGATATTGATCTTGACCGCCTCGGTGATTTCGCGGCGCAGGCCCAGGATCTCGGCCTGGCGCTTGGTGGCTACATAAGCCCGGATGCTACCCTCTACCGTGCGCGACAGGGTTGCCATAAAATCGCGGTCGCTGACAAATTTGAACGCCACGTTCTTGATCGTCTCTACCTGGTCGTTAAATACAGAAAAGAGCAGCAGGGAGGTAAAGTGGACATTCGCCTGGTCGATCGTGACGGCCTGGAAATTGAGCTCTACAGCCCGGTTTTGGATCGAGATGCGCTTGAAAATGCTTTCAATGAGCGGAATCCGGAAGTTGGGACCCGGGCGCAGGGTACGGCTGTATTTGCCAAAAATGGTGGTGACGGCTACCGTGCCCTGGCGAACGGTGACAAAACTGGTCACGGCGATGAAGACCAGTACAATGGGAATGATAAGTTCCATAAAATCAAGTTGGTTTGTTTCTTCAAATATTTGCCATAAAAACCCGGAGGGACAAGAGAAACCCGTCCGGACGTTTAATTTTGCCGACAAAGTCGGAAAAATTCACTATGAATACATACAAATCCTGTTTGTGGATCGCCATGCTGGCATTTGCCTGCAAGGCCGGTGCACAACAACTGCGCGGCACCGTGCGCGATGCCGACCGGGGCACCCCGCTGCAAGGCGTTAGCATCAGCCTGGGCACAACGCCGGATATCAATAAGCTGGCTGTCACTACAGACGAAAACGGTCATTTTTTCACCGACGCCCTGCCTCCCGGCTACTACCTGTGTTTCTTCACCCTGGAGGACTACGAGCCCATACTGGTTCGGGAAGTGCAGCTCGTTTCCGGCCGGGAGACAGAGCTCGATGTGGCCATGCGCCCGTCGGCATCGCTCCTGCCTGACGTGACGATCAAGGCAACCCCTCCCGACCGGCGCCCCCTGCAGGCGCTGGGGGAGATCCCGCTTACCCGGGAACAGACCATGCGTTTTCCCGCCACTTTCTTCGACCCCGCCCGGCTGGCGCTGGCCTACCCCGGCGTTGCCAACACGGATGACCAGGCCAACGGACTCACCATTCGCGGCAACGGTCCGGCCAGCCTGCGTTGGCGTCTTGAAGGCGTGGACGTAGTGAGCCCCAACCACCTGCCCAATGCCGGTACCCTGGGCGACCGACCCGCCAGTTCCAGTGGCTGTGTGCTGTTGTTCTCGGCGCAATTGCTCGACAACTCCTCGCTGCTTACCGGCGCCCTGCCGGCAGGGTATGGCGATGCTTTGGGCGGCGTTATGGATATGAGCTGGCGGCACGGCAACCGCGACCGGCACGGATTCACCGTGCAAGCCGGCCTTATCGGCATAGACCTGGCCGCTGAAGGGCCGCTTGACAAGCAGCACCGGCATTCCTATCTGGCCAATTACCGCTATTCCACCGTCGGCCTGCTGGGGCAGATGGGGATCTCTTTCGGCGGTGAAACGATCAATTTTCAGGACTTTTCCTTCAAAATGGACTTCGCTGGTAAAAAAGGCGGGCAATGGTCGGTGTTCGGCGTGGGCGGAACCAATGAAACGCTTTTTTCGCCACCGGCCGACAGCGCGGATATCAAGGAATACAAGGATCTGTTCAACATTGAATTTCTGTCGAAAACGGGCATCGTCGGCGTGTCGCACTGGGCTCCGCTCGGCCGCAATGCCTGGTGGAAAATATCGGCGGTGGCTTCCGGCCAGGCCAATGAGCGCCGGGCCGCCGGAGCCGGCATTCGGGAGGACGACGAAAGTACGGAGAGCCGGATTGGCGTATCGGCCATCCTTTCCCGCAGCCTGAACGACCGCAACCGCCTCCAGGCGGGCGTGCACGCCCAACGGATCCACTTCGACGGGCTTTCCAGCCGGGACACTGCGCGCTGGTTCGACGGTGAACTGCCGGCAGCACTGATTCAACCCTGGGCGAGCTGGCAGTGGAGCAGCCGACAGGGACGCACCACCCTCCGCCTGGGTATCCATTCGGCCTTTTTCCGGATCTATGGCGACTTCCAATCGGATGACGCAAGCCTGGAGCCGCGGCTGCTGCTCAACCATCGCCTGGGCGAACGCCACAGCCTGTCCCTGGCGCTTGGATTGTTCAGCCAACTTTCGCCACTTGCCATGTACGCCAACCGGCTGCCACTCGAACAGGGCGTACCCGCCGATTATCCCAATCGCGGGCTGGGCTTCATCCGTTCGCAAAAGGCAAGCCTGCGCTATGCCTATCAAAGCGGAGAGTTTTGGGTGTTCAAGTCCGAAGTTTTTTATCAGCATCTGAGTGACGTACCGGTGTCCCTGGCCACCCGCGATGCCTTTTCGATCCTGAATGTCAGCGAACTGCAAGCCTTTCCTGCATTGCAGGCTCTTGGGCTGGGTGAGAACAAAGGCCTGGAACTCTCCGCCGAGCGCTACCTCAGCAATGGCTGGTTTCTGATGGCAAATACCACCCTGTTTGACGCCCGCTATCAGGGCAGCGACGAGGTTTGGCGCGCCAGCCGCTGGAACCTGCGCCATATCGCCAACCTGACGGCCGGCAAGGAGTGGGAAAAAAACCAGTGGCCCAAACGCCTGCGCGCTTTTGGCGTCAACGGCCGCATCACCTGGGTGGGCGGTCAGCGTACAGCGCCGGTGGATGTTGCGGCCTCGGCAGCCGCTCAGGCGACGGTATATGACCTGTCCAACGGCTACTCCGAGCAGCAGGACGGCTTTGCCCGCCTCGACCTCCGGGTGTATTGGCGGCGCAACATCGGCACACGGCGCAACAGCCTGCTCGCCATGGACTTCCAGAACGCCACGATCCGTAAGAATATCGCCTACCGGTATTACGACCCCTACACCGGACAGGTGGAAACTAAGGAGCAATTGGGCCTGATCCCGAACTTGAGCTGGCGACTGGAGTTTTGACCATTCAGGGCACCTGCGTCTCGTAATAATGTTCGGCCAGGCCGAATCTACGCTCAGGGGCGAGGCTTTCCAATTGGTGAAATACCGTGGGCTTTAATCCGGTAAAATCCTTGTAGTCGCGTACCAGGTGCTGATAATCGTAGTAATTGCAGTCAAAAGCAATGCGCTGCCAATCCCGTTGCGGATTCAGGTTTTTTTCCCTGAACGCTTTGTCAAACCGGACCAGCCGGGCAAAAACCTTGGGATTTACCCCGGTGCGCTCCACGACTTTTCGCTCAAACTGTTTGGGGCTTAAAAACGACTTTTTAGCTAACGTATCCACGCTGGCAACCGGATTCGTCAATATCCACTGGCAGACGGCGTCTGCCGGATGGCTGTCTTTGGTTCCCTTTTGCACCAGCCCTTCAACAAAACTATCCGCAATCTGAACAATTTCCATATAGCTCCGCGCATGAAAAAAGGCTTCATTGACCCAGTGCACTTCTTTTGAAAACACACAGTCGGCTTCCAGATATGTGTCGTTGATCTCGGTAGCGGGCATGCCGGTCAGCCGGTACAATGCCCCGGGCTGAAACAGGATCTGTACCACCATAAAATGCCCGTGAATATAGCGGTTTGTTACCGACAAAGCTTGGCCGATCAGCGCTACAGAGACGTTGGCAACACGCTTGTTGGCATGAGTAAAATCCACCCGCTCCCGGTCATGCGGATAAAATGCCAGGCATTGTTCCGGTCGGGGCGTATAGGGTTTAAATGGCGGAGGATCGTGGCTATCGAATCGCATGTGGACGATCCGGTAGCAACGGACAAAGGGCCGAAGCCAGGGACTTGACAAAAAGTCTTTTAATATCATTGTTTTCCTACAAAATACCGGACCTGTGGGGCCATTATCGCAAACCGTAGCGCTCCATTATGGCCCGCCGCTCCTCTGAAGATGTCGGCTCATAAATCAGCCCGAAGTTTTCGTTTAGGCGATCGCGTTCCTGCTTGAGTTGTTCCGAGCCTTCGGGATAGCCATTTTCAGGGGTTAGTTCGTGAAACAAGCGTTCCAGAAACTCCTCGAAAGGCTGATTAAAGTACATGTCCACAAAGCGCAGTGGTTTTTCGGAGCTGTTCCAAAATGTGTGTTTCAGGTTTCGGGGGCGGAAATGCCATCCGCCGGCTGGGATCTCGGCCACTTCGCCGCCCACCAGCACGCTTGCTGTGCCTTCCAGCACATACATAAGTTCGTCCAGTTCTTTGTGCAGGTGGGGCGGCGGCCCCATTACTTTGGGAGCGACGGCGCATTCAACGCACGAATATACGCCGCCTGTCCACTTGGAGCGCACCCATACGCGAATATCCATGCCGTCCCGATGCGATAACGGCGACAGAGGGGGGAGGTAAAAGGGAGCTAGAGGGTCGGGGGCGGCGTTCTCGTTACCCACATAGGGGTTGGCACTGAAACCCGTTCCGGGGAGGATACCAAGTGCGGTAAACAAGCCCGCGGCGTGCAAAAAGTCTCTTCTTTCCATGTGTCTGGTGTTTTATAACACAAACCTACCGGCGTTTTCTGCGCTTTCAGTGGTAAAAAAAAGACATTTTGCAGGCGTTCCCATCCGGATTTAAGCCTGTACTTTTAAAGCTGCCTATGATTCATATCGTCCGTACAAACGTCCGTAACCCTGATTTTGCCGTACTGGTAAAATCCCTTGATGTGGAGCTCGCCCAGCGGGACGGCGACGAGCACCCCTTTTATGCCCAATTCAATAAATTGGACAGCATCAAACACGTCGTGCTGGCCTGTGAAGGCGATATCCCTCTAGGCTGTGGGGCTATAAAGGCATACGCACCGGGAATTATGGAGATCAAGCGCATGTATGTCGCGCCCGAACACCGTGGAAAAGGGATCGCCGGCAAGATCCTGGGCGAACTGGAACGTTGGTCGCTCGAACTCGGCGCGCATGCCTGTATCCTGGAAACCGGGATACAACAACCGGAAGCCGTCGCCTTGTACCGCAAATGCGGCTACCGGCAAATCGAAAATTACGGCCAGTATGCCGGGGTGGAGAACAGCCTGTGTTTTGAAAAGCAGATTGCAGTACCCGGCGTTTCTGCAGCGCTTGAGCAGGAGGTAATCCAATTGATTGAATCGTTTTGCCGCTCCTTCGATCAGAAGGACTGGGCATTGATGGCTGAATGTCTGGCTGAAAATCTGGAAGTGGATTACAGCAGTTTCCGGGGCGTTCCCAAACAAAATATGCGCGCCGATGCCTATATTCAACACCGGGTCATTGGTCTGGAGGGTTTGCGCACGGAGCATCGCACCAGTGGCTATGCGATCAGCCAAACCGGGAGTGATATTAGTTGCCAATGTGACTTTGAAATCCGGCGCTACAAGATTGGAAGCGGCGAATATTTTCACTCGTATGGGAAATATACGTTTGGAATGGAACGGGTAAATGCTCCGTTAAAGATCGCAAAAATCAGGCAGGTTGTTGACCGGAGTGAAGGGGATAAGGCGATTCATGGGGCTTTTAAAAAGCCATAACAGGGAACTTGCGGAGCAACAGCATGGTTGCTGTAGGCAGCAATATCGGATTTCATGATCGAACAATTTAACGACGGCTACGAGTGGCTCAGTAACTTTTACCCCTGCAGCGTAATCTTCAGGGGCAAACAGTACGCCGCAGTGGAATATGCCTACATGAGCGCCAAAAGCGACGATGCGGCGTGGAAAAAGCGTTGTCTCGAGGCAACAGACCGGCCCGGCAAAATCAAGAAAATGAGCAGGCAGCTCGAACTTGTCGAAAACTGGGAGGCCATAAGGCTGGAGGTCATGCGGGAATGCCTGGTATCGAAATTTTCACAAGAACCGTACCGCACCTGGCTGCTCGAAACCGGAGATGCTTTTATACGGGAGGGCAATAACTGGGGAGATACCTTTTGGGGCGTCGACCAGGATACGGGTGCGGGCGAGAACCATCTGGGCAAACTGATCATGGAAATCCGGGAAGCGTTGCGGCAAGGTTGAAATAGGACAGGATTTAAGCCCTGCCGGACTGATTTGATGCGCTTCACAAAGGACTCCCACCGTTGCTTTTGGGGTGGCCTACCGTTTTTATGTTCGAAAGTTACGATTTCGTTCTTTCTCTACCTATTTTTGGTACTGCTCTGCGGAGGACAGGACAGGTTTGAACATAAAACAACAACACCCCAAGCTTACGGTTGCATGGAATACGGATCGAAATATCTGAAATATAAGGGCCGCATTGTTTTTGGGAAGCAAGCAATGCCGTTTTTTGATCGAATGCCAAAGGAATACGCCGAAAACGAAGCCTGCTTTGTTTTTGTGAACCAGGGTGCGGTTTCAGTTCGGGCCCCGGAGCAATATTTTGATTTGGACAACAGATCCGGTATCCTGGCCAAGTGTCTGAATTATTTCTTCGAGACCCGCGAAGCGCAACGCCGCAAGGGCGAGGGCATAGAAGTGATTGCTGTTTTGTTGTACCCTGCCCTGATTAAAGAGATTTTTGATTTCGACCTGGCGGATTCTAATTTCTCTTTCGGCTACAACATCAAACAGGTGGCGGTGGACAGCCTCTTGGAAAATTTCAAGCAAGGCATCAACATTTTGCTGGACAACCCTGAGCTGGCAGATGAAAACATCATTAAGGCCAAGGTGCGGGAGTTTGTCTTGTTGATCTGCAAATCGCAAAACTTTCCCAGCCAGCTCGACTTCCTGGCCGCGCTCTTTCAACCTATCAATATCTCCTTCCGGTCCACTATACAACGCAACCTGTATGCCAACCTGTCGGTAGACGAGCTGGCCAGGCTCTGTCATTTGAGTACCTCTTCGTTCAAGCGAACATTTCAAGCCGAATTTGGCGAAAGCCCGAAGCGGTACATTACCCGGAAAAAAATAGAAAAAGCCGCCAGTTTGCTCAAGTCCAGCACGCTTCGCGTTTCGGCCATTGCCTATGATGTCGGCTTTGAATCTATTACCACTTTCAACCGGCTGTTTACCGATGCTTATGGGGTGTCGCCTACCCAATTCCGGACCTGAGCTAAATTGAGAATTACTTGAGCTAATGCGAGAAGTGCTGCGTTTGGCGGCCGGATACCTTTGTGCCCTATCAAAAACATAAAAACATGAATAAGACAATTTTGATCACTGGCGCTAACAGCGGGCTTGGAAAAGATGCGGCCCGGCAATTGGCTTTATTGCCCGCGACGGAAAAGATCTACCTGGCTTGCAGAAGTCTGGAAAAAGCCGAAATCGCCAGGCAAGAACTGAAAAAGCAGACCAACAGGGATATTTTTGAGATCTTGCCCCTGGATGTATCCGATCCGGTATCTGTACGTTCGGCAGTCAGCCAGCTGGATGCGCCCGTCGATGCCCTGATCATGAACGCCGGCGGCATGGGTGGCAAAGCTCCGGGAAAAACCACAAAAGACGGCGTGACCAGCATTTTTGCCCACAACCTCCTGGGGCATGTGGTCCTGGTTGACGAGCTAACCCGGGCAAACAAACTCAATAATGTAGCCTTGTATGCCGGTTCCGAAGCCGCCCGGGGAGTTAAAAAGATGGGCATGAAACAACCCGATTTGACATCCTCTTCCCTGGAGGAGTTCACTTCCATTATTGACGGCTCCTATTTCAACGGCAAAATGGATCCAATGGCAGCCTATGGCCTGGTCAAATACATCGCAGCCCTGTGGATTGCCGCCCAGGCGCGAAAGCATCCGAACATTCGTTTTATCACCATGAGCCCGGGTAGCACGAAGGGCACCAGCGTGATGGACGATCTGTCCGGTATTCAGAAAATCATGTTCAAGTACATTATGATGCCAGTTGTAATGCCCCTGACCGGACTGGTACACAGCCTCGAAAAAGGCGCCAGGCGCTATGTTGATGGCATCAACGACGAGTCCCTGCAGAGCGGAGTTTTCTACGGCAGCCATGCAAACGTACTGACCGGCCCCCTCATCGACCAGAGTACGCTCTTTCCGGATCTGAACAACACTACCTTCCAGGATAATGCAGATGCTGCGATCCACAGGTTTATTCCGCAAGATGCCAAATCTGCCGTACACGGCACAAGCTGACGGTTTCCGAACTATACGCCTGCATGGTCATCCAGCGCAAATCTGGAGTAAAGTTGCTTTACAACGCCAGCATTTCCCCCAACCGCCACACATCTTCAAACGAATTGTACAAGGGCACCGGCGCGAAGCGAATCACGTTGGGTTCCCGCCAGTCGGCGATCACCCCGTTTTCGGTAAGGCGGTCGAACAGGGCCTTGCCCCGCTCGTCGGTAAGGGCGGAAATCTGGCAGCCCCGGGCTTCGGGGTTGCGGGGGGTGATGATCCGGAACAGGTTTTTTCCCCGGTTCACATCATCCAGGACGAATTCCAGGTATGCGGTCAGGCGCAGGCTTTTTTCGCGCAGGGCCGCCATGCCGACGGCGGCGAAAATATCCAGGCTGGCTTTGTGGGCGGCGAAGCTGAGGATCTGGGCATTGCTGAGTTGCCAGCCCTCGGCGCCGCGCATGGGTTTGAAGCCCTTGCGCATCTGAAAGCGCTCGGATTCGTCGTGACCCCACCAGCCGGCGAAGCGGGGCAGGTCCGGGTTGTTGCCGTGGCGTTCGTGGACGAAAGCGCCGGAGGGGCCGCCGGGGCCCGAATTGAGGTATTTGTAGCTGCACCAGACGGCAAAATCGGCCCCCCAGTCGTGCAGCCGGAGCGGCAGGTTTCCGGCGGCATGGGCCAGGTCGAAGCCGGCGTATGCGCCGGCGCGGTGGGCTGCTGCTGCGATCGCCGGCAGGTCAAAAAACTGTCCGGTGTAGTAATTCACGCCGCCGAAGAGGACGAGCGCGGTTTGAGGGCCTTCCCGTTCAATGCTTGCCACAATGTCTTCGGTGCGCAGGGTGTCTTCACCCGGGCGGGGGGCGATTTCAACGATTGCCTCGGAGGGATCAAAGCCGTGCCAGCGCACCTGGCTTTCCATGGCGTACTGGTCGCTGGGGAAAGCGCCGGCTTCCATGATGATCTTGAAGCGCTCCCGGGTGGGCCGGTAAAACGACACCATCATCAGGTGCAGGTTGACGGTGAGGGTATTCATCACCACCACTTCGTGGGGTAGCGCGCCCACCAGGTCTGCGCTTTGCCGGGCTAGGAATTTGTGGTAATGCATCCAGGGCAGCTCGCCGCGGAAATGGCCTTCCACCCCGTGTGTGGCCCAGTGATCGAGCTCGGCCAGCAGGGCAGGCCGCACAGATTTGGGCTGCAGGCCCAGCGAGTTGCCGCAGAAATAGCGCACGGGCCGGGCCTGGTGTTGGGGAAAGAGGAATTCGTCGCGATAAGGGTGGAGGGGATCCTGAGCGTCCTGTTGCCGGGCAAAAGCCAGGGTGTTTTCGTAATGCATGGAATGGAAAAATCTGGTTGCGGGGGCAAAGGTGGGGAATTTCTATTCCGCAATGAAGTACATATCCACCAGGCCTTTGTTGTGCACCTCTTTTTTGCCTCTGTAGTGGCACTGAAAGCGGTGTTTGACTGCCTCGCAGGTGGCACCGGAGATGTTGATGCGGCCGGGCTCGCCGAGCTCTTCGAGCCGGGAGGCCAGGTTGACGGCATCGCCCCAGATATCGTAGGCGAATTTATTTTTACCGATCACGCCGGCGATCACGGGGCCGGTGTGGATGCCGATGCGCATTTCTCGGAACACCGCGTTGGGGTTGGTTCTGTTGCGCTCTTTCAGCCATTCGACCATCTCCAGGGCGGCGCTCACGGCATCTACGGGGTGGGTGTCGTTGGGCACCGGCAGGCCGCCGGCGCACATGTAGGCGTCGCCGATGGTTTTGATCTTTTCCAGACCGTGTTTTTCACAAATTTCATCGAAGCCGAGGAAACAATCGTCCAGTTCATCGATCAGTTTTTCCGGGGTCAGGGTTTCGGAAAGCCGGGTAAAGTTGAGGAAGTCTGTGAACAGCACCGTAGCGGCCTCGTAGAAGCGCGGGGTGGCGTATCCGTGTCCGCGGAGTTCCTGGGCAACCTCATCGGGCAGAATGTTGAGCAGCAGGCGGTCGCTCTTGTGGCGTTCCTCTTCGATTTGCGCTTTTTGCGCTTCAATCTTCTGGTTTTTCACCTCCAGGCGCCGGCGGGCGCGGCGGGCGAACAACCAGCCAATGCCCAACAAGCTGAGAATGACCAGGCCCAGGCTGCCCAGGCCGTAAGCGAAGCGGCGGAAGTTTTCCTGTTCGTTTTGCTGGTATTCCTGGTCGCGCCGCATTTGTTCCACACGGACGCTGTCGGCCTGTCGCTGGGCGCGGTCGAGTTGTTCCTGTTGCCGGAGTCCGGTGATCAGGCGCTCGTTTTTTTCGGCATCGCGTTGTTGTTCCACCAGGCGGAGTTGCGCCCGGGTTTGCAGGGCAAGCAGGGTTTGTTCGCGGATTTTGGACTGGTCCGCGTCTTGTTGCGCTTGCAGGAGCCGGACCTCGTCTTCCTTGCGTTGTTTTTCCAGTTCCAGTTTGTCGTAGATCAGTTTCAGGCGCTCTTTTTCGTAGCGTTCCTGCTGCAATTCGAGGTCTTTAAAATTTTGCCGGGTGATGAGGTATTTGATCTGGCCTTCTGCGGCGGTGAGCAGGGTCCGTTGCTGGTCGATGCGTTGCTGGCGGGCCTGTTCCTGCAGGCGCATGGAGTCGTTCAGGATCAGGTATTTCTGGTAGGAATCGTAGGCCTTTTCAAAATCATAGAGTTGGTAGTAAATATCGGCGGCAGTGCGGTAGCATTTTGCCAGGAGCTCATTTTGCCTGGTGGTACGGGCCATTTCCATGGCTTCGTTGTTGTGCGTCAGGGCATTGTACACATCGCGGTCGCTGAAATAAAGGTCGGCGATGAGATGCTCCAGGCTGGCCAGCGAGGTTTCGTCTTTTTGTTTTTCCAGCAACCGGCGGGCGCGCAGCAGGTATTCGACGCCGGCTTTGGTGTCGCCGGTATTGTGCAGGGCGATGCCGATATTGGCGTAAACAATTTCGAGATAATCGCACTGGATATACTCGCACTGGAGCTCGGCTTTGCGGAAATACTCCAGCGCGCGTTTGTAGTCGTTGAGCACGGCGTATTGCCGGCCCATGTTGTTGTACATCACGGCGCGCTCTTCCGGAAAGCCGTTGTGTTCGATGATATCCTCAACTGCCCGGTAATAGTGCAGGCCTTTACCGGGGTTGCCGAAATTGCTGTAGGCATTGGCCAGTTTCTGGTAGATGAGCACCAGTTTGGGATAGTTGTTGCCGCTTTGATAGTACTTGATGAGGCCCTTGTAGAGCACCTCCGCACTGTCGTACCGCATGTCGAGCAAACAGGCATCGGCGGCTTTTTCCATCGTTGGGTAGTCGTCCGGGGCCAGGTCGAGCACCTGCCGGTAATACTTTCGTGCGATGTCGTAGAGTTTTTCTCCCACGAAGAGGTCGCCCAATCCGCCGTACACCTCCAGCAGGGCCGGTTTATTCAGCACCAGTGGTGTAGACGCGCCACTGGGGTTGAGTTTTTCTTCCGCTTCGAGAAAATGCTGCAGGGCTTCTTCGGTGCGGTTGGTGCGGGCGCAAACCTGGGCAAGCATGATAGAGGCCCGCACGATGCCGCCGTCGTAGCGCAGGTCGCGCGCGATCGCCAGACTCTGGTTGGCCAGGGCATAAATATCAATATCGGAACTGGTATTCCGGGCCTGGTAAAGCAGGTTGTCCACTTCGTAGGTGGAATGCTCGAGTTCCTCCATACCCTGTGCCCGCAGGTCCGGGGATGCCGCCAAAAGGAAAAGAAGAAGCAGGAAAACGAGCCGTATGGGATAGATCAAGGCACTGAATTTGCACAAAGTTCAAAAAAAACTGCTACTCCACATATACCTCATCCACAAACAACCAGCAGGGATTGCCGGCGCCCTTGTGCGTTTCCGGGCATTTACCCAGGGATTGACCGATGACCCGGATATACCGGGTCGTCTTGGCGCCATCCAAGGTCAGGGTAAATCTTTTTTGCTGGCTTCCTGTGGCTGTCACGGGAACGTCATTGGCGACTTCACCGGCCGGCGTGAAATTTACCCCGTCGTCCGACACTTCCACCCGCAGTTTGACCGGGAAGAAGATCCAGGCGTTTTCATCCTGGAGGAAATTTGCGCTGATCTTGTGCACCGTTTTGGCGCTGCCCAGATCGATCACCGCATCGAGGTCGACACCCTCGTACCCTTGCCAGCGCCCCGAGCGAAAGTCGGCGCCGCCGGGCTGCAGATCTACCAGTCCCTGTTCGCCGCCGCCGGTGTACTGCGGATTGAAGGGGTGCGCATAGCGGAGTACGCGCATATCAGGGCGCAGTTTGAAAAATTCGGCTTCGGCAACAGCGCTTTCCGTCCCGCTGGCAGGCTTGTTGCGCACTTGCAGAAAGGTGTTCTCCCGGATATAAAAGGGCTCGGTATAGGGCCGGTAACCCAGGGTGTCTGTATCCAGACCATAAAGCAGCTCGCCCTTGACGTCGATACAACCGAGCCGGATCAGCTGGCTGTCCTGAAAAACGCGTTGTGCGCCCAGTACGAAGGGGATCGGAGCGATCTCCTCCGAGGTAATGGCTGACACCGGGCAGTTTTCCGGAGTTTTTCCCCAGTCGGAGGGCTTGTCGCCCATATCGAAGCGGAGCTCTCCGCCGTTCAGGATGTCGTTATGGGTAAACCAGGTCTTCGGCCAGTCCTGCCCGTTCAGATAGGCCCGCTGGATATAGGGCCGGCGGGCGGAGGCGCCTTTGGCCTGGATGCTGAACGTCTTGCCGTTTTCCAGGTGCAGGGTCGCTTTTTCAAACAAAGGCGTACCGATCACATAGTTGGCGCTGCCGGGCACCACCGGGTAAAAGCCCAGGGCGGAAAGCACGTACCAGGCCGACATCTGGCCGCAGTCTTCGTTGCCGCTGAGCCCGTCGGGTTTGTCGGTGTATTGCTCGTCGAGGATCTGGCGGACGCGCTGCTGGGTTTTCCAGGGTTGACCGGCGTAGTTGTACAGGTAGGCGATGTGGTGGCTGGGTTCGTTGCCCTGCACGTACTGACCGATGAGTCCGGTGATGTCGGCTTGCTGGCGGCCGGTAGTTTTGGAGTGGGCGGTGAAAAGCGAGTCGAGCTGGGCCGCAAATGCCTCGCGGCCGCCCAGAAGGCGCATCATGCCCGACACGTCCTGCGGGGCGGCAAAGCGGTATTGCCAGGCATTGGCTTCGGTGTAGTTAAAGTTGACCTCGAAAGGGTCGAAGGGGCTGTGCCAGGTGGAATTGTTTTTAGCCCGGAAAAAACCCGTTGTAGGGTCGAACACATTTTTATAGTTCTGTGCCCGGCGGAGAAACTGGCTGGCTATGTCGTGTTGGTCCAGATCCTGGGCCATTTGGGCAATGCACCAGTCATCGAACGCGTATTCCAGTGTTTTCGAAACGGATTCCGGTTCTTCGTCCGAAGGGATATAGCCCAGTTTTTTGTAGTAGTACAGGCCATAACGGTCCTGGTTAGCGCTGGTCAACATGGCTTTCAGGGCTTTTTTGCCGTCGTAGCCGCGGATGCCTTTGCGCCAGGCATCGGCGATAACGGGAATGGCGTGGTTGCCGATCATGCAGTCGGTTTCGCAGGCGCTGAGTTCCCAGATCGGCA
>CAYVDV010000010.1:0-28440 GCA_964450465.1 uncultured Saprospiraceae bacterium | reverse complement strand
CGGCCAGTTTGCGCTGCCAGGCGCGGTGGTGCACCATCATGTTGTCCACCATCGTGCCATCCATATCAAAAATAAAACCTCGGATCATGCGGGTAGTTGCCGGTTCGTTTTTGGAGGCGCAAAGATGGCTGTTTTACCCGCGTTTTTCAATTGGTCATCCCTTTTGCCCCCTTTTATTTTAACTCCCGGATTTTTATGTTTCGGAAGGCTACGGGATCATGGTGATCCTGGAGCAATACCGGGCTGCTTTTTACGGTGCCAAAGCCGGGAATGCCGGCAAACTTGCTGCGCGCCACGAGCGCAGCGAAAATATTGCTCCCGCGTTCGTATTCCACAACCTTGAAGCCGTTGAGCCAGTGCTGCACAATGTTGTCGGGGCGCACTACGATACGACCCTGGTTCCAGGCGCTGATAGGCCGCTGGAAGCGCGCTTCCAGCGGATAGGAAGGGATGAGGTCGTACAGGCTGGCCAGGGTGCGGTTGCCGGCAGCGCCCTGTTTGGCATCCGGATGGCGTTCGTTATCGAGCAGCTGATATTCCAGTCCGGCAAGGCCGGTATCGCGCTCGAGGATAAAATACTTCACCCCCGAGTTGGCGCCTTCTGTGAGCCGGAAATCAAAGCTTAGTTCAAATGCGGAAAAGGAATCCAGGGTCAGGAGGTGCTGTTTGCCGGTCGGGGAGATGAGTTGCAGTTCGCCGTTGTGCACCGTCCAGGCGCCATTCGGGCGCCAGCCCTCCAGATTTTGCCCGTTGAACAGCAGGCGCCAGCCCTGGCTTTTCTCCTGCTCGCAGAGCGTATTCAGGGAAAGGTTTAACACAGGGCACTGATCCCAGGGGCGGGGGTGCATTTGCCGGCCGGTCTGGATACGGATATTGCGCCAGCGCACCTGCTTGCCGGCATCTTCGGCCCGGCTGATGGAATGGACTTGCAGGCCGATAAACCCCTTCTCTTTCAGGGTGTCCACCAGGAATGCCACCGGAATATCGTTGACCCAGGTACGAATCGTGTTGCCGATGGCTTCAATGCGGTAACGGTTCCACTGCCCGCCGGCACGGAACGCCTTTTTCCCTTCGGGGTTATTGTTGGGGATGCACAGCCAGTCGCGGCGGCCCTCATCGTATATACCGCCCGACCAGGCTCTGGGCGAGGGGTCAACCTCTACCTGAAGGCCGTAAACGGCGCCCTTGCGGACGGCGGGGTCGGCGTGGCTCCGGATCTGAATGCCGGAGTTAAGGCCATCGTCAACGGAGAGCTCGAGTTCAAGGATAAAGTCGCCGTATTCGGTTTCGGTACAGAGGAAGGTGTTGGGGGTATTGGGCGTGCAGCTGCCGGTGATGGTTCCGTTCCGGGTACTGTAACTTGCCTGGCCGCCCCGGCGGGTCCAGCCGTTGAGGTTTTTGCCGTTAAACAAAGCGGTCCACTTTTCCCGTTGCGGATAAGCGGAGGAAGTAAAAAACAGTATAAAAAGAACAGACAGGTATTTCATGCGCAACAAGAACAGCTGATTTAAACACGCTCCTACTTTCCGGGCCCTTCCAGGTCCTGTGCACTTCGGAAGCGGTGTACGAGGTATTCCACCGCCAGGGCATAGCTTTCCAGGCCGAGCCCGATGATGCAACCTTCGCATTTGGCCGACAGGTAGGAATGCTGGCGAAACGGCTCGCGTTCGTACACATTGCTGATATGGACTTCCACCGTGGGGGTTCGGATAGCGGCGATGGCGTCGGCGATAGCGATGGAGGTATGGGAAAAAGCGCCGCCGTTGATCACAATACCATCGGCCTGCAGGCCGGTATCGTGGAGTTTGTCGAGCAGGGCGCCTTCGTGATTGCTTTGAAAGTATTCGAGGTGAATGCCGCTGAAGCGCGTTTTGAGTTCGTTGAAATAATCTTCGAAGCTGCGTGGTCCGTAAACTTTGGGTTCGCGGAGACCCAACAAATTGAGGTTTGGGCCGTTGATAATCAGAATGCGCATGGTGTGTTCAAGAATTTATTTAGGTGTGTAAATGTAACCGTGCCGTTCCTTTATTTGTATGGGAAATATAAAAAATCTGCCGATTTTTGGAAAAAATCGGAACCTCGACACGGAATCATGAAAAAGGGACAAATAAACCTGCTTAGCGGCGTTTTTCGCGCTGTACTATTGTTCTGCTGTGTACTGCCGGCGGCCTCCCCGCTCCTCGGGCAGGGGAATTACCTGATCTCCGAACCGATTGCCCTGCGCAACGACTACGGGTATGAACTCATCGGCCGGATGAAAGATCGCATTTTGCTTTTTCGCGACAAATACGACGAGTTTGAAATCCAGGCCTTCGACAGCCAGATGCGGATGTCCTGGAACCGCAAACTGGAAGACCTGGACAAGAACGGCATTCAGGTCCTTGCTGTCGTGCCGGGCAAGAACGATTTTTCCATCGTGTACAAATTGCGCCGCCGCGGCGTCACGGTATTGCGCATGAACAAGTACGATCCCGGCGCCAACCTGATCGACAGCGTCACGCTGAAAAACTACGGCGAGCGCGTGTTTTCACCGCCCTCGATCGATATCCTGCGCAGCGAGGACCGGAACTGCCTGGTGGCTATGAATACCGCCGAACGTTCGCGCATGGAAACCACCTGTTTCCGGCTGGATAAAATGCAGGTGCTTTGGGATAAAGAGATCCAGCTTAACGACGCCTACTACGATTCCAACATCAAATCGATGACGATCAGTAATGCGGGCGATTTTTTCATGGTGACAGAGTTGAACAACCGGCGCTCCAAACTCGAGTCGCACGAGTACCAGATCCTGCACGTACAGGCCGCGTATGAACGGGTGGCCCATGTTCCGCTGGACGATTTTCTGACGAATGATGCCAAGTTTGTTTACGATAACCTGAACCGCAGCCTCGTGGGCGTGGGTTTGTATTCGGAAAGGAGCCGGGACCGCGCCAACGGCATATTTTTTATCCGGATACCACCCGGAGGCGCAGAGCCCTTGCTGCATTACGAGGCGTTCAGCGACAAGGTTGTGTCGATCCTCCGCCGCAAAGACGTGGAAGACGATAATAAAGGCATCACCGATGCCAGCATCCAGCAGATCATTCTCCGCCGCGACGGCGGAGCCCTGATCGTGGCAGAACGGTACCACGAACTGCAGCGCGGGTCGGCAACCGGGCGCGGGTTCTGGCGCGATGGGGTGCGGCTGGTGATGGATTATTATTACGACGATTTGCTGCTCGTGGCGCTTCACCCCAGCGGCGAGGCGCATTGGACCACTGTGCTGCACAAAAAACAATATTCACAGGACGATGAAGCGACCTTCTCCTCCTATTTTTTGATGCAGTCGCCGGATCAGCTGCATTTCATGTTCAACGACGAGATCAAGTACGAAAACACCTGCAGCGAATACGTGGTGTCGCCACTGGGCGAATTTGACCGGAACAGCCTGATGAACACGTTCGGCCAGAGTTTGCGCCTGCGTTTTCGCGATGCCCTCCAGCTGAATGCCAACGAATGCCTGGTCCCTTCGGAGTTTCGAAATAAATTGCGCCTGGTTCTGTTAAAATTTTGAAGATTTGCGCCCTATGACTGACGTAAACACCCTTGGCGAATTTGGTCTGATCGAACACCTGACCAAAGCATTCCCCCTTACCCAACCCTCGACCCTCAAAGGCGTGGGCGACGATGCCGCTGTGATCGACAATAACGGCTTTTGCACCATTGTAAGCACGGATATGCTGGTCGAGGGCATTCACTTCGACCTGGCTTACAGCCCGTTGAAACACCTGGGCTACAAGTCGATCGTGGTCAATCTGTCCGATATCTACGCCATGAATGCCCAGCCGAAACAGGTTACCGTGTCGATTGCCATCTCCAGCAAGTACACCGTTGAAGCGCTGGAAGAACTGTATGAGGGCATCCGGACGGCCTGCGACCACTACGGCGTTGACCTGGTGGGCGGCGATACCACTTCTTCCCCCAAAGGCATGGTCATCAGTGTGACGGCTATCGGGCAGGGTGAAAAAGAGCGCCTGTGCTACCGCAGCGGAGCCCGGGTCGGCGATCTCATCTGTATCACCGGCGATCTCGGGGCTTCCTATCTCGGGCTTCAACTGCTGGAGCGGGAAAAGCGCATCTGGATGGAGCACCCGGATGTTCAGCCCAACCTGGAAAACCAGAAATACATCGTGGGCCGGCATCTCAAGCCCGAAGCCCGCCGCGACATGATCGAAACATTTCGAAAAGTGGATCTTGTACCCACTTCCATGATCGACATTTCCGACGGCCTGTCCTCCGACCTGTTCCATATTTGCCGGCAAAGCGGCACGGGCGCGCTGATCGAGGAAAGCGGCGTGCCGATACATCCTGAAGCGCAGATGATGGCGCTGCAATTCAAACTGGATCCGATCACCTGTGCGCTGAACGGCGGGGAGGATTACGAGCTGCTGTTCACCATCGATCCGAAGGATACCGACAAGATACGTTTCCTGCCGGATATCTATATTGCCGGTGAAATACTGGATGCCAAAGACGGTATTAAACTCAATACCAAGGGAGGAAATCTGCACGACCTGAAGGCGCAGGGATGGAAACATTTTTAAGTTCGGTATTGCCTGGATTTGGGTGCTCGCTTTAGCACTTCTTTGTTGCGGCGTCTTATCTTTGGCGTCCCAAACCAACAACCATTCCCAACCATGCAACTCGACACTTTTGAAGTAATCGGCGGTACGCCGCTCCGCGGCGACCTGCACCCTCAGGGGGCAAAAAATGAAGCTCTGCAAGTTATCAGCGCTGTTCTGCTCACCGATGAGGCGGTGACTATTTCCAATATCCCGGACATCCTCGACGTCAATAAACTGATCGAACTGCTGGGCGGCCTGGGTGTCACTGTTGAACAATTGGCGCCCGATACGTACCGTTTTTGCGCCGGCACGCTGGATATCAGTTACCTCCGTTCCGATATTTTTATGAAAGACGCGCAGCGCCTGCGCGGCTCCGTGATGCTTATCGGCCCCTTGCTGGCCCGTTTTGGCCGTGCGGCCCTGCCCAAGCCCGGCGGCGACAAGATCGGCCGCCGCCGCCTCGACACCCACTTTCTGGGTTTTCAGAAACTGGGCGCGGAATTCAAATACGACGACGAAAAAGACATTTATTTCATCCAGCAACCGAAAGAGGGCCTGCAGGGCACCTTTATTCACATGGATGAAATATCCGTGACCGGTACGGCTAACGTCATTATGGCGGCGGTACTGGCCAAAGGAAAAACGAGCATTTACAATGCAGCCTGCGAACCATACGTACAGCAACTCTGCCGGCTTTTGATCTCCATGGGTGCCAAAATTGACGGGGTGGGCTCTAACCTGCTGCATATCCAGGGCGTCGAACAACTCGGCGGCGCCGAACACCGCTGTCTGCCCGACATGATCGAGGTGGGCAGTTTCATCGGCCTGGCTGCCATGACCCAGTCTGAAATCACCATTAAAAATGCCGGGATCGACCATTTGGGGATCATTCCGTCCACCTTCGAACGCCTTGGGATCGTAATCGAACGACGGGGCGACGACCTCTACATACCCCCGCAGGAGCGCTACGAGATCAGCACTTTTATCGACGGTTCCATCCTGACCATCTACGACGCTCCCTGGCCGGGCTTCACACCCGACCTTATGTCGATCGTGCTGGTAGTAGCCACACAAGCGCGCGGCAGTGTGCTGATCCATCAGAAAATGTTCGAAAGCCGCCTGTTTTTTGTGGATAAACTCATCGACATGGGCGCCCAGATCATCCTCTGCGATCCGCACCGCGCCACAGTCATCGGGCTGGACCGGCGTTCCCAGTTGCGGGGGATCGAGATGACCTCGCCGGATATCCGGGCCGGGCAGGCGCTGCTTATTGCCGCCCTCTCTGCCAAGGGCCGGAGTCTCATTCACAATGTTCATCAGATTGACCGCGGGTACCAGTTTATTGACCAGCGCTTGAATGCGATTGGGGCCAAGATCACACGGGTGTAAGATTTAGCACTTTATTTTCAGGAAAGCTCGCTACCTTTGCTCATTAATATAGTAAAGGATTAAAACCCATATAGCAAATCCGATCGATTTTCAGAGGAAATGAAGGTTTCGTTGAATTGGATTCGAGAATTTCTCGACCTAGATAAATCACCCGAAGAAATCGCCGATATACTGACCTCGCTGGGCCTTGAAGTGGAAGGATGGGATGCCGTGAAACCCTCTCCGGTTGACCTGGACAAAGTGGTTACCGGACGCGTGTTGGAATGTGCGCGCATCCCCGATACCGACCACCTTTCGGCTACCAAAGTAGATGTTGGCGATGGCACGGTCCGCTCCATTGTGTGTGGGGCGCCAAATGTTGCTGCCGGTCAGCATGTGCTGGTAGCCCTTCCCGGTACCAAAGTCCTGAGCAAAGACGGGCAACTGTTTGAAATTGGCGAACGGAAAGTGCGCGGCGTACCCTCGCAGGGCATGATCTGTGCGGAAGACGAACTCGGCATCGGGCATGACCACTCCGGCATTAAGGTGCTTCCGGACAGTGCGCCCCTGGGTATCCCTGCCAGCCAGTACCTGAATCTCCAATCCGACATCGTTTATGAGATCGGGCTCACGCCCAACCGCGCCGACGCCACCAACCACCTGGGCGTTGCGCGCGACCTGTTGGCATGGGTTCGTCATCATGAAAACAAGGCTGCCCAACTCCGGCTTCCTGAAGTGATCCCGCTTTCCCCGGCTTCCTCCGGCGCCGGTCTGGAAGTGCGCATTGAAAATACCGAAGCCTGTCACCGCTACTGCGGCGTATTGATTCGCGGCGTGCAGGTGCAGGAGAGCCCGGACTGGCTGAAAGACCGCCTGCTGGCGCTTGGTCAGCGTCCGATCAATAATGTGGTGGACGTGACCAACTACGTCCGGCTTGAAATGGGTCAGCCCCTCCATGCTTTCGATGCAGCACAGATCCGCGGCAACAAGGTGGTGGTGAAAACCCTGCCGGAAGGCACTGTCTTCAAAAGCCTCGATGAAGTGGACCGCAAGCTGTCCGCCCAGGACCTGATGATCTGCGACGGCGAGTCGAATCCGATGTGCATGGGCGGGGTGTTTGGCGGTGCCACCAGCGGTGTTACCGGTGCCACTACAGATGTCTTTCTGGAAAGCGCCCGTTTCAACCCGGTCTGGATCCGCCGGTCGATGCTGCGGCACAACCTGCGCACCGATGCTGCCTGGAGCTTTGAAAAAGGCGTTGACCCCAACGGTTGCCTCAAGGCGCTGCACCGCGCCGTGGCACTGATCGCCCAACTTGCTGGGGGGACCATTTCCTCCGGTGTGACTGATATTTATCCCAACCCGGCAGCGCCGGCACGGGTGCCGGTGGAATATGTGCGGGTGAATGCGCTCATTGGCGAAGACCTGTCCGCCGAAACGATAAAAAATATCCTCGCAGCGCTGGAGATCGGCATGGAGGCGGAAAGCAAAGCCGGATTTACAGCTGTAGTGCCCACCAACAAACCCGATGTTACGCGGGAGGCCGACATTGTAGAGGAAATCCTCCGTGTATACGGGCTAGACACGGTGCCCATGCCGGCCCGGATGCGCACGAGCATGGAGATCACGCCAAGCCCCGATCCGGATGCCGTGCGCAATCTCGCCGCGGATTTTCTGGCCGCCAATGGTTTCAACGAGTGCATGGGCCTTTCGCTCAGCAACTCGGCTTACTATACCGGGGAGAATGCCCTGTTGCCTTTCCCAAAAGAATCCCTGGTGTACGTGCACAATACCGCCAATCAGGGGCTCGATTGTATGCGGCCGGCCATGCTGTTCAGCGGCCTGGAAGTCATACGGCACAACCAAAACCGCCAGAACCCGGACCTCCGGCTGTTCGAATTGGGCAAGACCTACCGCAATCTGCCGGGTGCTGCGCAAAACGGCGATCGCGATGTTTCCACTGCGGAAACGGCGCGGCTGGCGATCTACCTCAGCGGTGCGCACAGCCCGGAAAGCTGGCAACCGGCGCCCAAGGAGCAGGTGGACTTTTACACCTTGAAAGCGTACGTACAAAATCTGCTGATCCGGCTTGGAATCAGCGGTTATCAGGAAACCGTGGTGCAGGATCCGCCCTTCCGGGTGGCGCTGCGCTACCACCGGGGCCCGCAGGAATTGGTGACTTTTGGCAGCGTACTGCCGGGAATCACCAAAAAAATGGACATTAAAAACGCCGTCTTTTTTGCCGACTTTAACTTTGATAACCTCCTGGCGGCACTGGCTTCCAACCGGATACAGTTCCAGGAGTTGAACCGCTTCCCCGTGGTGCGCCGCGATCTGGCTCTGGTGCTGGACCAACCGGTAACCTTTGCAGAGATCCGGCAGCTGGCAGGCAGGACGGCCAAGAAATTACTGAAAGAAGTCAATTTGTTCGATGTCTTTGAAGACGAGAGCAAAATCGGCGCGGGCAAAAAATCCTACGCCGTGAGTTTTCTGTTTGAAGACCCGCAAAAGACTTTGCAGGATAAAGAGATCGATGCCCTGATGCAGCAATTGCAACAGGTTTTTGAACAGAAACTGAACGCAAGTATTCGCAAATAAATACAGTCGCTCCAGATCTCCTTCAAAAGAGAAGGGAAATGGAGAGTAGTTTGCGAGTGAATTCCGGAAAACGAATTGAACAGTGCGGTGATGGAAAACGGGCTAATATATGCAGTTTGCTGAATTGGAACGGTTTATGCTATGACCTACCCATATTTTAGTAGTGCTGCATTATCCCAATGTTTCACCCTTCACAGCCGGTTACGCAATGGCATACGAGACACAATCAAATCATACCACTCAGGTCACCGTCCTGATCGCCGGGCGGCCCTATCTGTTGAAAATCAATATCACAGACGAGGCCCTTGTTTATCGCCTGGCTAAAGAGATTAACGACAAAGTAGCCGTTCTTCAATCCGGCCAACCGTCGCGCGACCTTCAGGATTGTTTTGCGCTTGCCTTGCTTACGTATGCCGTGGATTTAAACCGGGTTTCCTCCGGGCAATCCTTCCCGGCGCCGGCTTGCTGAGCCGCTGTTCAATTTCAGATCAATCGTTTTTCGGTGTATATGCAAGCACAGATTGCTTGCAGTACTGCTTTTTAATTTGAATTTCCGGCGAATGCATAATTCGCCCAAGTCATATATATATCTGTTAACTTTAAATGCACTATCAAGAATATGGAGATCGCAATAGGACTCATAATAGGATTGGTCGTCGGCGGCGTTTTGGCTTATGTCATCGCCAGCCAGCTCAACAAACGATCGAACCAGAAAGCGATTGAAGAAGGAAACCGCCAGGCCGATCTGGCCATCCAGGAAGCCCGCCTGACCGCCAAACGCATCACCGACGAAGCCGCAGTGAAAGCGGAGAAAGTCGTCGGAAAGGCGGAAGCCGAAAACGAACGGATCAAACAGCAAAAGATCCAGGAAGCCAAAGAGCGCTACGCACAGATGCGCAGCCAGTTTGATTCGGAAAAAGCGCAGCATCAGATCAAATTGAAGGAAATGGAACTGGAGGTGCTCAGCCAACAGAAAGACCTTCAGGCGCAACAGGATGCCTTTCAGGCCAAGGTGGATGAGATCAACAACCGGAAAGCAGACCTGGAGATCAAGGAAGCGGAGATCAACACACTGCGCGAGAATCTGGACAAACAGATGAAGATCGTTCAGAAGAAAAAAGAAGAACTCGATGCCGCCAACGAGGAACGGATCAAGGCCCTGGAAAAAATCGCCCAGCTCAACCAGCAGGACGCCAAGGACCAGTTGCTCGAAGCCGTGCGCGCCAAGAGCGAGAGCGAGGTTATGGCCATCGTCAAGGAAGCCGTCAGCCAGGCTAAACTGAACGCCAGTAAAGAAGCCAAAAAGATCGTCATCCAGACCATTCAGCGGATGGCCGCCGAGTTTACGATTGAGAATACGGTGTCGGTATTCAATCTGGAGAACGACGATATGAAAGGCCAGATCATTGGTCGCGAGGGGCGCAATATCCGTGCCCTGGAGGCTGCTACCGGTGTAGAGATCATCGTGGACGACACGCCGGAGGCGATCGTTATCTCTTCGTTCGATCCCATCCGCCGCGAGGTGGCGCGCCTGTCGCTCCAGCGCCTGGTCGCCGACGGCCGTATCCACCCGGCCCGTATCGAGGAGGTGGTGGCCAAGGTGCGCAAGCAACTGGAAGAACAGATCATCGAGATCGGTGAACGCACCGTGATCGAGCTGGGCATACACGGTCTCAACCCTGCGCTGGTGCGCATGGTGGGCCGTATGCGTTTCCGCTCTTCGTACGGCCAGAACCTGCTCAAGCACTCCGTCGAAACAGCCGACCTCTGCGCCATTATGGCCGCCGAACTGGGCCTCAATCCCAAACAGATCAAAATGGCCAAACGGGCCGGTCTGCTGCACGATATCGGTAAAGTAGCCGAGGAAGAAACGGAACTGTCGCACGCCCTGGTCGGCATGAAGCTTTGCGAACAATACGGCGAACACCCTGTGATCATCAATGCCGTGGGTGCGCACCACGACGAGATCGAGATGAACAACATTATCTCGCCGATCATACAGGCCTGTGACGCTATTTCCGGCGCCCGCCCCGGCGCCCGCCGCGAGATCCTCGAGAACTACCTCAAGCGCATCGGCGAGCTCGAAGACCTGGCCATGGCCTATGAGGGCGTAGCCAAAGCCTTCGCCATGCAAGCCGGCCGCGAACTGCGCGTGATTGTGGAGGCCGATAAGGTCAGCGACCAGTATGCCGACGATCTGTCGTTCATGATCTCGCAAAAAATACAGGACGAGATGCAGTATCCCGGCCAGATCAAAGTGACCGTCATCCGGGAAAAACGAGCCGTGGCATACGCGCGGTAAGGGCTTTCCCCTGTTTCATATTGCGGGGTTGCAGGTGAGTGGCGGCTGTATCGGAAGTCCCTTGCCAGCAACCCCGTTTTTATTTGCTGTGCCATGCTTTACGTCGTACCAACGCCCATCGGCAATCTGGAAGATATTACCCTGCGCGCTTTGCGCCTGTTGAAGGAGGTGTCGCTGATCCTGGCAGAAGATACCCGGACGAGCCGCAAACTGCTCGATCACTACGGGATCGGCACGCCGCTCCGGTCGTTTCATGCCCACAACGAACACGCCGTCGTGGAAAAACTTACTGCCGAGCTGGCGGCGGGCGTTACCATGGCGCTCATCTCCGATGCCGGTACACCGGGCATCAGCGACCCCGGATTCCTGCTGGTGCGGGCCTGTGTGCGCGCCGGCGTGCGGGTGGAGTGCCTGCCAGGCCCCACAGCCTTTGTGCCGGCCCTGGTAGCCAGCGGCATACCCTGCGACACCTTTCATTTCGATGGTTTTCTCCCGCACAAAAAAGGCCGCCAAACCCGGCTCCGGTACCTGGCCGAGCTGCCGCACACCTTTGTGCTGTACGAGTCGCCTTACCGCCTGGTCAAATGCCTGGACGAGCTGGCCGCTGTATGCGGACCCGAGCGCCAGGCTTGTGTGGCGCGGGAATTGAGCAAACTGCATGAAGAAGTAAAGACCGGCACGCTGGCCGAACTCCGGGTGCATTTCGGCGCGAAGGAGGTAAAAGGCGAGATTGTGGTGGTGGTGGCGGGGAAATGAGCATTACCCTAGACAAACGCCCAAACAGCCAAGGCTGCCGGGCGTTTGTGCCAGGTAAAAAAATAGGTTTTGGCGAAAAATATTTCCGACGGTATTCTACAAAAGGTAAATGCGTTTTTGATGACATCCTTTCCATCACCCCGTCTGCCGGTGATTGTGGTACAAAGATGCGGACGGGGGAACTTGGAAAAAACTACGTTTTTTTTTGATTTTCCGAATCGCCGGCTTTCGGAAATAAAACCCCTCACCGGATTTCCGATGAGGGGGGCGTTGGAGCCAGACCGGCTGTATGCTTATTCTTGCTTGACGACAGGGAACACATCCCTGCTGCTTTCGGTTTGCAGGTGCAGGTAGTACACGCCACGGGGCAGGCCGGCGCCGCTTACCACGGCTTCCCAGGTACCCGCGGGTTTCAGGGCATCGTGTTCGATTTCCCGCACATGGCGGCCCAGGGCATCGAACAATTCGATCGCCACTGGTCCTTCTTTTTCCAGGATGTAATTGATCCGGGTAGCAGTGGAGAAAGGATTGGGGCTTGGGCGGGAGACCGTGCCAACCGGAAGCGCGATAGCAGATTGTTTGAGTTGTTTTGCCTTCGATGTATTGGCAGACGGAACATCCGCTTGGAGGAAGCTGGGCGAACCGCCCGTCTGACAGAATGTGAACCCGACGACCGGTTGGGTAAATACCATGCGTAACCCTGCAAAATCGCCGTTCATTTCCTGTTCCACGCTAATAATCTTGAATACGGTGGTATTGCACATCCCGTTGTTATATCCCTGGAAACAACCTTCCGCAGCGAGCCCATTCAAGTTAAACGCCCGCAGGGTAAATATGTCGGTCGGGACATCTGCAACTTTTTCCAGGTAAACCACGCTTTCATCTTTGTCATATACCAGGCCAAAAGTCAGGATGCTTGGGTTCTCTGCTCCTTCATGGAAATAGCGGAAGTTAGCCACATAGGCATTATTCAACGGTGCACCGGGAAGGCTGCTCGAATTTTGCAAATGTATGCTGAACGGCTCACCAACGGCAATCGTTCTGCTCATCGTCGGATTACATTGTTCGAAACTGACCACATCATCTGAAATGATGATGGTACTGCCAAAGGCTTCCTTACTTTCGCCCGGGGGGCCTTTTTCGCAATAGGAAGCCCGGATCGTGAACTTGAATTCGTGCCCGTTGGGCAGGGAATTGTAGGTATACGTATTTCCCTGTACAACAGCCGAACTCAGCGGGGAAACAGCCGTAAGGTCTTCCCCGTCGATCCAATAATAGAGATTGGGTATGTCTTCGGTCCATTCCAGCGTTATACTATTGGCCGTGTTGCCGGCTACATAAAAACTGCTGGGTGGCGGTGCGGCGCAATTGCTTTCTGCCGCAGGCGGAGTGGTGGGTTCAACGGAATGGCCGTAAAGTGCTGATTGGATGGAGAATGCCCATGCCAAAAGCAGGGCCAGCAGGCTCCTGAGCGTTAAATTTTTCATGTTAAAACCGAATTTAGTTTACCTGTTTAATACTTTGGCACAAAAATTCGCCCTTTCCTCAAAACCCACAACTACGATTTTTTTAGTTTTTCCGAAATGCGCAGAACGACCCTGACGCAAAAATAAATTTGATGACCCTCCCGCCATGCTAAACCGCAAGCTGCTGGAAGTCCTGAAACGCCTTGATAAGACGCAATACCGGCGTTTACGCCAGTTTTTGGAATCGCCGTATTTCAACAGCGGCTCGATTGCAGCGGATGTACTTCGTTTGTTTGATTACATCGTCGACTACCAGGCGGAGGAAGAGCATCCGGCTTTAGCCAAGGAAGCCGTGTTTCAACTGTTCTTTCCCGGCAAGCCTTATCCGGAGAAATCCAAAAGCCCGCTCGATAATATTTCCTCTGAGCTGTTCCGGCTGGTGCGCAAATTTATGGCGCAAATGGAGATGGAGCGTGAGCAGGAGGAGATTTACAGTTTCCTGTCGATGGCCCGTTTTTACCGAAAATACGGGCTGGAAGAGCGGTTCTGGCAAAATATGAAGGCCGCCCGCAAGGCACAGGAAGAATCGCCGTTACGCGATGTCCAGTATTATCATCACCAGTTTTTGATCGAAGGCGAAGAAGTGGCTTTTCGCGGATTGTACAACACCTTTGAAGACGACACCAACCTGAACGCCTCCCAGCAAAACCTGGACTTGTATTACTGTATTCTCAAACTCGATTATACCTGCGCGCTGGAATACCAGAATATGGTAGCTCAGATCGAACCATCCCCGCACAATAACCTGATCGGAGAACTGAAAACACTTTCCCAATCCGGCGCGCCAATGGATGTGCCGGTCAATCGAATCTATCACTGCATCCTGCAATTGCTTCAAAAGCCAACCGATGAACAGTTGCTGGAGCAATTGGATACGCTCCTGAACCGGTATGAATACCAGATTGACCCGGAGCGCTTTCGCAACTTTAAAGCCTATTACCGTATTTTCTGGATCCGCCGTTATCGCCTGATTGGCGACAAACAAACGCTGCAACGCGCATTCTCGATCTATACCGAACACCTGCAAAAGGGGTATTATTACTTCGACGGGATGATCCAGATCTTTCAGTTCCGCAACCTGGTTACCTTTGGTTTGCGACTGGGACACGTGGATTGGGTTCAGACATTTCTGGAAGAACATCCGCCGGAGCGGATCTGCGCGACCCGCTTTCCGGCAGAGATCCACAACATTTGCATGGCCGAACTCTTTTTTTACAGAAAAGACTATGGCTCTGCCCAGGAATACCTGGATTTCAAACATTTTGAAAACCCTGTTTTCAGCATTGCCGCAGACATGCTGTTGATCAAGATCTATTTTGAAACGCAAAACGAGCTGCTTGACTTCCGGATGAAGGCGCTCGACCAGAAGGTCCGGCGATCCAACCTGAGCAAGCAAATGAAGACCAGTCACTATAATTTTCTCCGCAAGCTCGATAAGGTCGTCAAATACGGTTGGCAAAAAGACAGCCCCAGACGGGAAAAACTGATCGAAGAAGTGAAAAACACCCCGGATGTCGCCGCACGGGAATGGCTGCTGGACATACTGCAGATGGTATAACAGCCCTTTTGTCTTCCGCCAAACAATTAATTGTTCGGCTCCTGACAGCGTGAAAGGGTCAAGATCTTATATTTGAACCTCCTTTAATCATATAACCTGTCTTTTCCCATGTTGAAATTTATCCTCGCAACGACCCTGGCGCTTTGCTGCGCCTTTTCCTCATTTCTCTCCGCTCAAACCATCAGCATCACCTATAAAAATCCCGATCAGCTGGTCGTGTGCTCCAGCGATACCCTGAGCATTACCGTGACCAACAATTCCCCGTCTCCGGTCAGCGATGCCTTCCTCGACCTTGAACTCCCGCCCGGTCTCGGGTACCTGCCCGGCAGCGTCAGCGGCGCCGCCGAATCCGATATCAGCATACCGGAAAAACCGGTACTGGCCCTGCCCGTCCTGGCCCCAAATACGGCCTATACCGTGCAGGTACAGCTCTCCGCCACCTGCGGCCTGGTGGAAGCCATCAATTCCGCCCAACTGTTCAGCGCACTGCTGCGCGTGCGGGCGGGGGCACTGACCGAACAACTGAGCACCACCAAATTCCAGATCCAGACCAGTCTCCTGGTTATTACCCAGGTGGACAATGATTCCGTGTCCGGGGAGAAAGACCAGATACTGTACCGCACCCTCCACGTGCGCAACACCCGCCTGGGCGCAGTGCAACACCTGTTCCTGCGCGATGCGCACCCTGCAGGCATCAGCATCCACGTCGATGCCGCCACGACCGAGCAGGACCAGCCCACCGAGTACAACGGCTATTTCGACGGCTCGTTCTTTACCGCCTTCGGGGATGGCGATACGCTGCTGGAATTTGGCGAAACCGTGCTGATCAAACAACAGATCACCATCACCGACTGCGGCTTTCCTTCCATCACCTGCCGCTCCAATATCACGGCTTCGTGGAGCTGCACGGCCAATTCGCCCCCCTGCCAGGGCGACAGCATCCATGCCGACGTGGTGATTCTCCCCTCTACTTACCAACCCAAACTGACCTTCCAAACACACTACGCGCTTCCCTGGGATCACTGCGCCCAACTTCCGCACGAAATGCGCATGCGGATCGTCAATGAAGGCCCTGCACCGGCTACCAACCTGATCCTTCAGATCAATTCCGAAGCGCCCACCGCGTTGAGCATGGATAAAAACTCCTTCCGGCTCCATTACCAAAACGGTACAACGGATTCGCTCACACCCAACCTGACCGAGGACTTCCTGATGCCCGAGTGCGGCGATACCAATTCCGCGTTTGTGACGCTGTATATCCCGGATGTTCCGGGGTACGACACCGTTGACCTCAGTTTCGACGCCTTTTACTGCCTTCCTTCCTGCAAACAATCGCTGCCCAAGATCCGCCTCAACTATTACTACAATAAACCCTGTCCACCCGGCGGTTTTATCGTTTCCGATACCGTAACCTTTGAAGCGAATCTACGGGACTACCTCAGTGCGGCAGTCACTTACGGCATCGGCGACTGCCTGGAAGACGGCCAGGAATACGATTTTCAGTACCGCCTGCAGTCCAACCGCCTGCTGACCGACACCGGCTATCTGTGGTTAAAGTTCGACCTGCCACTTGGGCTGGAATGGTCGCCCAATTGCCCGCCCAAGCTGGACGGGAAAGCCCCCGTCGCATTTTCGATCGACAGCGCCTATACGGATTATCCGATCGACCGCGTGCTGGCGGCATTCGAATTGCCCCTGTCCGATACTTTTTTTGTATTTAACTTCTGTCTGAAAAACACCTGCCGCGACGATGCGTCGTATTCCCCCGTAGGGGGAGCGGGAGGAGAACAGGGCGTGGATTTTATCGTTTATGAACCAACAGCATGCCTGAATTGTGGGTACATACCCAAAACTGCAGCTCTGCTCACCCGCACGCTCGACGCCGATCTGGACTGTGCCGTGCCGTCTTGCGATTCGTTTAAACTGCAAACAACCTGTATCTGCCCGCTTACCGGAGGCGACCCGCCCTGGGATACGCTCTTTGTAACTCCGGGTAACCCCGGCTGTTTGGCCCTTCGCGAGCATCACGAATCGTATCGCCTCAACTACGATCTCCCCGACAACGACGATGACCGGCATGCCGACCCGGGCGGCGTATTGGATCTGGCTAAAGTGCGGCGCGACCGCTTTCTGCCCGGCGATACCCTGCGCAGTGTGTTTTCAACCAAAGTGGTCTGCGCCGATAGTATCCGCTATTTGTTTTATCAGGTGTTCACCGAAATTGTGGGCAGCGACTTTGGATATGCGGGGGTGTTCGATACCTTCAATATAGGCCCACTGCAAAGCGATGCCGCCCGAACCTACTTTACGAACAACGATTTCCTGAAAATCGCCGAAGCGCAGATGACCGTCTGGGACTCGAGCGCCAATGCGGTGTACACCTTTCCGCTGAGTACGTTTTTCCCAATCGACCAACTCTATGGGCGCGTGGCGGTAACCAATACCAAACCGCCAGCAATCATCGATCACCTGGCTTCGATGAATTATCCGTTCTATCCATACATGGATTCACTTGCCGATGCGGGCTATGTTCCTCCAGGCTTCCGGCTGGCTACCGGCGATTCGGTGGAACTCCGCGTGGATCTCAAACTTGGCATGAATTACGCGCCGGATTGCAAGCAGAACTTCCCACCGCTGATTAACTTCGAGATGGGCTATAACCAAAACCGCACGTATCGCTTTTACAACTACCGGCAGCGAGACACCCTTATGTTCCAGTATTCGGGCTATGTGGATTCGCTCAATTCGGCCACTTTTGGCATCCGGCCTTGCCAAAATTCCGTGCAGGTTACGCCCTTTGCGTATAACATCCGCATCGCCCGGGAAAATATGTTCCCCTTTGAAGTGCGGCCCCTGTCGGTCGTTTCCAATTACGACCTGATCATTCCGCCGGGGGTGACACCCAAATCGGCCGAACTCGTGTTCCTGACCCTGCAGAAAAATATCCCGTTCCTGCAAAACGTCCCCCTGCCTTTTTCCTTTATCCCCGACTCGATGCTGCACGTCGATTTCACTCCGGCCTATCTCGATCCGCCTGATGAAGGCTATGGGCTCCGCACGCTCGTAGAGTTTGAGCCGAGTTGCGATTTCACCAAACCCGATTCCTCGGCGCAATGGGTTACACTCGACTTTCCGGGCTGTATGTCGTTGATCGACCCCATTACGTATGTTCTGGAAAACAAGATCGGCTTTTACAGCAATCACCCCAGCGACACCATTGTTACGAACGAACTCGTGGTGGAATATGCCTCGGATTCCGTTGCCGTTGCGGTCTTGCTCCAAAACCTGGCACCCGTGGCGGCGCCGAATTACTGGGTACAGTTGCTCAATCCGGAAGGCGGTCTGAGCGATCTGACGATAAAAGTCCTGGGTAGCGGGACGGTTATTTCACCGGTGAACGGGTTGTATCAGCTCGGGAGCCTGCCCATTTTGGGCGCCCAAACGCTCCTAATAAACGGCATTAACCGTACCTGCGACCCGCAACGGCTGCTGCTTATTTACGGCTGGAACTGCGCGCCGCTGCAACAGGCCGGCGCCGAGTCCTGCGCCCGCGACACACTGGAGCTGCTTTTCCGGCCGCAAAACCCGGAAATTGAACTGGAGTTGATAGACTTTCCCGTAAATATCCCCCTTTGCGACAGCTCAGATTATTTCCTCCTGGAACTGTCCAACGCCGATCTGGGCTATGCTTACAAACCGTATGTCAACATCGAGTTGCCGGCCGGTTTGCAGCTCCTGCCCGGTTCCTGCCAGATGGCCTACCCGGCCGGCAGTACCTTTGTGCCGATCCCCGATCCCGTGAATACCGGCAATAAACTGCTCGAATGGGACCTGGCCCTGCTCCAGTCGTTCGTAGGTGCGAACGGCTTGCCGGGCGTAGATCTCGATCCCGAAAATGCGCTGCAGATCCGTTTCAAGGTAGTGGCGGGCTGTGGCGCCGTATCGAATGCGCAACTGGTATTCGGAGCGCGGGCGTCCTGGTCCTGCGGCCGGCCCACCAATACCCTGCGCAAGGCCAGCGACCCGATCCTGGTAGAAGGGCTGCAACCGGCGTATGACATGCAGGTCAGCGTTTCGGCTTCGGGAATCGGGAGCCAGTCGCCCTGTGCTGCCGAGCGCACGATGACGGTTAGTCTATCGGCCTCGGCGCCGGCACAAGCGGGGGACAGCATTTATATCAGTTTACCTGCCGGATACGGCTATGTATCCGGCTCATACCAGCCCGGGGCCAATGCGCCCTCGGGGCCGCCGCAGCTGACCGGTCAGGAACTGCGCCTTCCGGTACCGGCGGGTTTGCCGGCGAATACGGTGATCAATTTTACCTTTACGATCCAAACCCCGGAAGCGCCCGATTGCGATGGCTCGGTCCTGCGGGTGCAGGCCCGTCAGCAGACAGCGGCTTTTTGCCCGGTGATCAATGCCGATTGCCAGGTGTTTGCGGTCACCGGTGAAGCGACCTATGCATTCCCGCCGTCCACCGCGCAGGCGGAAATCACGAATGTTCAGCTGGCTATCGGGCCGGATGGATCCGCCTCTTATGTCGTATCGGTAAAAAATGGGAATGATACCCAGCTGCAACTGGTCAATACCGTGCAGTTTTTCTACGATATCGACCACGACGGTCTGTACTCGCCGGCGGATGTTTTGGTGTACACGGCCGATGGGCTGAATGCCCTGATCAGCCCGGGCGGATTGTTCGACATTCCAATTACAGGGCTACCGGCGCCCGACAGCCTGTGCAACCTGCTTGCGGTGTTGCCGGCGCTGGAGAATTGCCTTTGCCCGCTGAACGCTTTCCCGATTCTTTCCAATGCCGTGACGCACACTGCGGTGGAATTATGCCCCGGCGACTCGGTCAGCCTGGGTGTGCCGCAAACGGACGGGCATTTTTACCAGTGGTCTTCCGGCATTAGCCTGCCTTGCACCGATTGTTCCGGATTTGTGTTTCCGACCTCCTCTCCGGGGCTCTATCAATTTACGCTGACCGACCAGGGCGCCGCCTGCATGGTGACGCACAGCTACACAGTACATGTGAACGACGTGCCGGTGCTGGCAAGCGGCGACACATCCCTGTGCCGCGGTGGAACGGTACTGTTGCAAACCTCGCCGGCGCTGAGCTGGCAATGGCAGGGACCCGGTGTGACGCAACCCAATGCACCAGTGCAAACCCTGCAGCCCGAACAAAGTGCCGTGTGGTATGTGACAGCTACCAATGCAGCCGGCTGTGTGCTGAGCGACTCGCTGGCGGTAACGGTATTACCCGCCGATACCATTGACCTGGGCACGCTGCTTACCTGCGAGGGAACGCCCGTGGATATTTTCGGAACGTTAACCGAAACCCCGGGGCTGTACACCCAGTCGCTGACCAATGCCAATGGCTGCGACAGTCTGGTGTACCTGAATCTGGAAATAGTACCGCATACCGCGGAAACCATTACCCGCTGTGCACCCGACACGGTACTGGTATTTGGCGAACCGGTGACCGAGGCCGGCATGTATTGCGAGACCTTCGAGTCGAGCCTGGGTTGCGATAGTATACACTGCATCACCATCACAGACTTTCCGGTGCCCGATCTGCCCGATCCCGACACGTTCTATATTGTCCAGGGCGGCTCGGTAACGCTGCCCGGCCCGGACGGCTATGTTTCGTATCTTTGGACTCCCGCCGACTACCTGAGCTGCACCGACTGTCAGAGCCCCGTGGCCTCGCCGCCCGACACGATGGAATACACCTTGTTGTTGCTTACCGGCGACGGCTGCACGGACACGCTGATTTACCGCGTGGTGGTTTTCCCGCCCTGCGACCCGGCGCGCATCCGGGTGCCCAATGCCTTCACGCCCGATGGCGACGGTGTGAACGACGTGTTCCAGGCGGTACCGATTGAGGGCAGCGAGGTGATCTCCCGGCTGACGATCTACAACCGCTGGGGGCAAAAAGTGTATGAAACTACCGGGCCCAATGCATCCTGGGACGGGACAACTTTCGGCGAGCCGGCGCCTTCGGATGTTTACGTCTGGTTGTTGGAGGTCTTGTGCGATGGGGAGGACAAGAAGTTCCGGAAGGGGGATGTGACGGTAATGCGGTAAACTGATTTTTTATGAACGATACAAGGATCCTTGCATTTTTAATACTTCTGGCCTTCGCTGCCTGCAGGAACGACGCCCGGCAAGACAAAATTCCCGAAGCAAACGACAACATCTGGGCATTGACCAATTTTAGCAAGGTCGATAGCCTTAACCCTGTTTTGCGCCCTTCGGGGGAATTGGCCTTTACCTGCCCGGTATCCAATCGCCGGATAGACTGGGAAGTACGGAACGTGCTGAACCCGGCTGCTGTGGTGCGGGATGATACGGTCTATTTGTTTTACCGGGCGCAGGACCTCACCGGCACTTCGCGCATCGGAATGGCCAGCAGTCCGGACGGACTCCATTTTCAAAAAAATCCCGCGCCGGTATTGTATCCGGACAGGGATACCATGAAACAATACGAATGGAACTACCGAAAGGGGGCGGAAATCCAATATGCGGCGGATTGCTCCTCCTGTTATTTTGATGGGGTGGAGGATCCCCGGATTGTAATGCGCGAGGATGGCACTTATATCATGACCTACACCGCATACGATGGCAAAACGGCGCGGTTGTGTGTGGCGTCTTCCCGGGATCTGGTCCGCTGGACCAAACACGGTTTGGTCTTGCAGGGGCCAAAATACAGGGATACCTGGTCCAAATCGGGCGCAATTGTGGCAAGGCTGGAAGGAAACAAGATCGTGGCGACCAAAGTAAAGGGCAAATACTGGATGTACTTTGGCGATACGGACATTTTCATAGCGACGTCGGATGATTTGATCCATTGGGATATTGCTGAAAATGAAGAGAATCAAAACCGGATTGCAGTACTGCATCCCCGCATGGGGTATTTCGACAGCCGCCTGGTTGAGCCCGGGCCATTTGCCTTGTGGAACCCGGAGGGGATTTTACTCCTGTACAACGGAAGCAATGCCGCTAACTTTAATGACCCGGCGCTCCCCCGGTTTACCTACGCTGCGGGGCAGGCGCTGTTTGATCCGGAAAACCCCGTAAAACTGATCGACCGCCTGAACCATTATTTTATCCATCCCGATAAAGACTACGAACGGGTAGGCGAAGTCAACGAGGTTTGTTTTGTGGAAGGACTGGTCTTTTTTCATCGAAAATGGATGCTGTATTACGGGACTGCGGATTCGAAAATCGCAGTAGCGGTGCGGCCGGAGTAAAGTCTGATTTTGCACTATTATTTTGAACTCAAGCCCTTTTCCGGACGGGGAAAGGGGGTAAGGCATGCAAATTCTTTATTTTTATTTTGTTTCGAAAAATAAAATAATTTCGAATATATACATTTGCTTTATTCGAAATTGAAGATTTTTTATTTTGACAGTTTGTTTTATTTTGAAACAAACTATATCTTTGTGAAGCCTGTGGCAAAGCCCTGTCGCAGGCTTTTCCTTTCCAAATACAAATCAGCAATGCGGAGTACGGACCCGGTTATGCGGGCTTTCGGACAATTTGTATTTGCCTGCAAAGGCGCTAAAACTGTTTGTATTTATGGAAAGGATACGGCTGTTCCTGTTTGACGCCTGGTTCATCGTTTTTCTATGGCGGTATGGTCAGCTTCCGCAATGTGGTATCGACCATGTTGCAACGTTTTGTTTCGCTGGGGTTGCTCCCTAGCCCTTCCGGACGCAGGTTCCATTTCCCCGGCCGAAATTTCATCACATCACCGGACCCGCGCTACTGCGGGCCACGACCACCTCCTGCCATGCCAGACAAAGCCTCCGCCGCGCAAAGCGGCCTCTATGTACCTCAACTGGAATCCGATGCCTGCGGCACCGGTTTTATTGCCGATTTGCGCGGCAGTCAGCAACACCGCATCATTGCGGATGCACTGACCATGCTGGCCAACATGCACCATCGCGGGGCTTCGGGTTGCGAAGAAAATACCGGCGACGGAGCGGGGCTGTTGATCCAGATCCCGCATCGGTTTTTACAACGCGAAACGCTTGCGTACGGATTTCGTTTGCCGGAGCCGGGCGCTTATGGCGCGGGCATGGTCTTTTTTCCCCGCGATGCCGGGCTGCGCGATGCCTGCCGGCAAATGCTCGATGATCATGCAGATGAACTGGGTTTCGATCTCCTGGGCTATCGGCCGGTGCCTACCGATAACAGCCGGCTCGGGGCTTCGGCCCGCTCGACAGAGCCCTGGATGGAACAGGTGTTCGTACAGCCCCGCTCCCCGATGGCCAGAAAAGACATGGAGCGGCGCCTGTATGTGCTGCGCAAGTTTGCCCACCATAACATCTACCGGGCTTTGCCGCAGGTAACCGATGACTTCTATATCGCATCCCTTTCCTGTGCCACGATCGTGTACAAGGGGCAACTCACCGCCACGCAGGTGCGCGATTATTTTCCGGACTTGCAGGACCCTGCATTTGCCTCAGCCATTGCCCTGGTTCATTCCCGGTTCTCCACCAATACCATTCCCAAATGGAAACTGGCCCAGCCGTTTCGTTACATCGCACATAACGGTGAGATCAACACGATCCAGGGCAATGTGCAGTGGTGGGAAGCGCGGGAGCCGCTGTTGCAAAGCGATCTTTTTTCCCGGGAAGAATTGGAAAAACTAAAGCCGATCTGTGGAAAAGGGCTCTCTGACAGCGCGGTATTCGACAACGTACTGGAGTTCCTCCACCTTGCCGGCCGCTCGATGCCGCATGCCCTGATGATGATGATCCCCGAGGCCTGGCAACACGACGAGGCGATGGCCGACTACAAACGCGCTTTTTATGAATACCATGCCCTGCTCATGGAACCCTGGGATGGCCCGGCTTCGATCTGCTTCACCGATGGCGTGGTGGTGGGCGCGCTGCTCGACCGCAACGGACTGCGGCCCTCGCGCTACTGTATCCTCGACGACGGAACCCTGATCGTTGCATCGGAAGCCGGCGCGCTGCCGGTAGCCCAGCGGAAAGTGATCGCCAAAGGCCGCCTGCAACCGGGCAAAATGCTGATCGCCGATCTCGACCAGGGTCGCATCGTTGCCGATGAGGAGGTCAAAAAGATCATCTGCCGGCGTTTCCCCTACCGCGACTGGCTGGATACCAATGTCTGGCATTTGGATACCCTGCCCGAAGCCGAAATACCTCCTGCCTATCCGCCGGAGGCGCTTGCGTTCCGGCAGCGCCTGTTCGGCTATACCCGGGAAGACCTGAACGCCATTTTGGCGCCCATGACGGAAACGGGCAATGAACCGGTGGGCAGCATGGGGGCCGATACTCCCCTGGCCATCCTTTCCCAACAACCGCAGCATTTATCCAATTACTTCAAACAGCATTTTGCCCAGGTCACCAACCCGCCAATCGACCCGATCCGGGAGCGTGCGGTCATGTCGTTGCACAGCCCGCTGGGCGGTTCAAAAAATCCGCTTGACCTCGACGCGGAGCACCCGCGCTGTATTTACCTGGAGTCGCCGGTGTTGCTCAACCGGGAGCTGGCCCAGCTGCTCAACCTGGAACATGCTTACTTTAAACCGGCGGTGTTGCACATGGTATTTCCGTCCGATGGCCGGAATGGCCAGCTGCGCGCTGCGCTCGACCATCTGTGCGCAGCAGCCGAGGATCTGGTGCAGCAGGGCCGGCACCTGTTGATCCTTTCAGACCGGGCAGCGGATGCCGGGCAGGCGCCTGTTCCCGCGCTGTTGGCCACCGGCGCAATACACCAGCACCTTTGCAGGGCTGGTTTGCGCAGTCATACGGCCCTGGTAGTGGAAACCGGCGATGCCCGCGAAACCCACCACCTGGCTACCTTGCTCGGCTACGGCGCCAATGCGGTCAATCCATATCTTGCCCTGGACTCGATCCGGAGCGTCAATCAAGGGGAAACAGCAGAGACTGCCATCCGGCAGTACCGGCAGGCGTGCGACAAAGGCCTTTTGAAGATACTGTCAAAAATGGGTGTTTCCACGGTACAGTCGTATATCGGCGCCCAGTTGTTCGAGGCACTGGGCATCGGCGGAGAGGTGATCCAACGCTGTTTTGCGGGCACGATTTCGCGTCTGGAGGGGCTGGGTTTTGATGATATCGCCCGGGAGCAGCTGATCTGGTACCGCCAGGCTTGTCAAACAGCGCCCGACTTGTTGCCGCACGGCGGCCTCTATCAATGGCAACGCGACGGTGAAGCGCACCTGTTCGATCCCCAGACCATACACCTGCTGCAACATGCCGTGCGCACGGGCAGTTTCGCCGTTTATGAAAAATATGCGCAGCGAATTGACCAGCCGCAGGACGCAACGCTCACACTCCGCGGGCTCCTGGGTTTCCGCAAAGGGCATCCTGTCCCCCTGGAAGAGGTGGAACCGGTGGAGGCTATTCTCCGGCGTTTTTCCACCGGCGCTATGTCGTTCGGCTCGCTGTCGCACGAGGCGCATGCCACGCTGGCCATCGCCATGAACCGGATCGGCGCTAAAAGCAACAGCGGTGAAGGCGGCGAGGACGAGAGCCGCTATGATCCGCAACCCAATGGCGACAGTGCCCGCAGTGCCATCAAGCAGGTGGCTTCGGGCCGCTTTGGCGTAACCAGCTGGTACCTTGTCAATGCTTCGGAACTGCAAATCAAAATGGCCCAGGGCGCCAAGCCCGGCGAGGGCGGTCAATTGCCTGGCCACAAGGTCGATCCCTGGATCGCACAGGTGCGTCATGCAACGCCGGGCGTGGGGCTCATCTCCCCGCCACCCCATCACGATATTTATTCCATTGAAGATCTGGCCCAGCTGATCTATGACTTAAAAGGCGCCAACCCGGGAGCCCGGATCAGTGTCAAGCTGGTTTCAAAAGCAGGCGTGGGCATCATTGCCTCCGGTGTGGCCAAGGCAAAGGCCGATGTGCTCCTGATCTCCGGGCACGACGGCGGCACCGGCGCCTCTCCGCTGAGCAGCATCCGCCATGCCGGCCTTCCCTGGGAGCTGGGCCTCGCCGAAACCCATCAGACCCTGGTGCGCAACGGCCTCCGTAAGCGCGTGGTACTACAGGCCGACGGGCAGATCCGGACGGGGCGCGACCTTGCCATTGCGGCGCTGCTGGGTGCTGAAGAATGGAGCGTGGCTACCGCAGCCCTGGTTGCCGAAGGCTGTGTCATGATGCGCAAATGCCATCTGAACACTTGCCCGGTGGGTATCGCTACCCAGGATCCCCTGTTGCGCCAGCGCTTTAGCGGCAAGCCCGAGCACATCATCCATTTTTTCACCTTTCTCGCCGAAGACCTGCGCCGGATCATGGCAGGGCTCGGTTTCCGCCGGGTTGACGAAATGGTAGGCCGGGTGGAGATGTTGCGCGAGCGGCATGACCTGCCCCCCGGCAAGGCGCGACTGCTCGACCTGAGCGCATTACTGCATAAAGAAACGGCGCCGGTCTATTTCGACGCACAAAAGGCGCCGCACCCGGCCCGCGCTTCCGACAGTCTGTTAAACGAGCGCCTGGATCTCACCCTCGCCCGGCTCGCCGCTCAGGCTATAAGTCATGCAATACCCTGCGAGGCTGCGCTTGCCATTCAAAATACCGACCGCGCTGTAGGTACGATGCTGTCGTATTCGATCAGCCGGCAATGGCGCTCCGCCGGTTTGCCGGAGGGATGCATCCGCCTGCACTTCCGGGGCTCCGCCGGACAAAGTTTTGGTGCCTTTGCTGTAAAGGGGCTGGATTTAGCCCTGGAAGGCGAGGCCAACGATTATTTCGGGAAGGGGCTTTCGGGCGCCCGGCTGGCGGTGTGGCCCGACCGGCAGGCCCGGTTCAAGCCTTCCGAGCAGATCATCGTCGGCAATGTAGCCTTGTTTGGGGCTACCGGCGGCGAGGCTTATATCTGTGGGCAGGCCGGCGAGCGTTTCGCCGTGCGCAACAGCGGCGCTATCGCCGTTGTGGAAGGTATCGGTGATCACGGTTGCGAGTATATGACCGGCGGCCAGGTGGTCATACTGGGTGAAACGGGCCGCAACTTTGCCGCCGGCATGACGGGCGGAATAGCCTACGTCCACGACCCCGGAAAGCTCTTTTCGCAGCGCTGCAATGCCGGCAATATCGACCTGGACCCACTCGATGATGTCGATCGGGAACGGGTGAAACAATTGATCCAGCGGCATTTCCAGTTTACGGGCAGTTCCCGGGCGCGCGAACTTTTGAACCACTGGATGCAACACGCCGGGCATTTTGTCAAGGTAATCCCGGTGGAGTTCAAGCAGGCCATGCAACGCGAAGCCAACGCCCATGCGCAGGACCGCCGTACCGTTTCGAATATGCCGGGAGAAACCGCAGTTTCAGTAAATGCCTAATACCGAAATGTCATGTCCGATCCAAAAGGTTTTCTCAAATTCCCTCGCCAAACACCACCCTACCGCCCTGTTTCCGAGCGGGTGAAGGATTACCGCGATGTGGTACACGTGCAGGGATTTACGCCGGTGCAAACGCAGCAGCAATCGGCGCGTTGCATGGGTTGCGGTGTACCGTTTTGCCACTCGGGCTGTCCGCTGGGCAATCTGATCCCCGATTTCAATGCAGCAGTGTACAAGGAGAACTGGGCTTTGGCCTATCGCTTGCTGGCCGAAACCAACAACTTTCCGGAATTCACCGGCCGCATTTGTCCGGCGCCCTGCGAACACGCCTGCGTGCTCGGTATCAACCAGGATCCTGTCGCTATCGAGCACGTAGAACAAACGATCATCGAAACGGCATTTGAACGCGGATGGGTACAGGCCCGGCCGCCGGCATACCGCAGCGGAAAAAAAGTGGCCGTGGTGGGGTCGGGACCCGCAGGCCTGGCCGCTGCCGAGGAGCTGAACCGGAAGGGACATTGGGTGACGGTATTTGAAAAAGACAAACTCCCCGGAGGCTTGCTCCGCTATGGAATCCCCGACTTTAAACTGGAAAAATGGGTGGTGGACCGTCGCATCCGGCTGATGGAAGCCGAGGGCATCGCCTTTCAATGTAATGTAACGATTGGGCAGGATATCGCTGCGGATGTGCTCGTGCAACAATACGACGCCGTACTGTTGTGTACCGGCGCGGCACGCCCGAGGCCTTTGCCTGTTCCGGGACATACGCTGTCCGGCGTGTACTACGCCATGGACTATCTGACGCAAAGCAACCGCCGTGTGGCTGGCGAGCCATTTCCGGAGGCAGTCATTTCGGCTGCCGGCAAACACGTGGTCGTGATCGGCGGCGGCGACACCGGATCGGATTGCGTGGGTACCGCCAACCGGCAGGGTGCGCGCTCGGTTACGCAGCTGCAATACCGGCCCAAACCTGCCTCCGCGCGCAGCACGGAGGATCCCTGGCCGCTTCCCCCCATGATCCTGAGCAGTTCCTCTTCGCATGACGAAGGCTGCGAGCGGGCCTGGGAAGTGCAGGCCAAAGGATTTACGGCAGACCCGGACGGCGCCGTAAAAGGCTTGCTGCTGGCCGATCTGATCTGGGAAAAAGACCCGGAGACAGGCCGTTATGCGTTTCAGGAGAAGCCCGGAAGCGAGCGCGAGATCCCCTGTTCACTCGCCCTGATCGCCATTGGCTACCGGGGCGTGGCCGCCGGCGCTATCCTGGAACAGCTGGGCTTAACTACCGATGAGCAGGGCCTGATTCCCGGTGCGCCCTATCAAACCGCCCGCCCCGGCGTATTCACTGCCGGCGATGCCCGGCGCGGGCAGTCGCTCGT
>CAYVDV010000009.1:14620-30626 GCA_964450465.1 uncultured Saprospiraceae bacterium | reverse complement strand
GGCGGTGGGCGGCAGTGCGGCCCAGGTTGTTAATTTTGTCTCCGTGACGCATGATAAATTACCTAAATGCTGGTGGCAGCACCGGGGCGGTCTTTTTTAATGATGAATGATGAATGATGAATCTCAAGCATCGGTACAATCATCAGGTAAGACGCTCAAACGGTTACTACACTTTGTGAAATGATATGGTCATTAGAGGTCACTAGGGTCCGTCATTATTCGATGGTCAAGAATTGGTCTTAACTAAGACCTATTCTTCGTCCAGTTTATACTTGGCCAGATCCATACCAAAGGTCAGGCCTTTTTCCTGCAGCAGTTCCTCGATCTCGACAAGCGATTTCTTACCGAAGTTGCGGAACTTGAGGAGTTCGTGGGTATCGTACTTAACCAATTCGGCCAGGGTATTGATCTTGGCCGCTTTAAGGCAGTTGTAGGCGCGCACGCTGAGGTCGAGATCTTCGAGCGAGGTCTTCAGCAGCTTGCGCATGTGAAGGATGTGCTCGTCCACCACGTTTTCTTCGCGGCTTGCCGGGGTGTCAAACGTAATGTTGTCATCGGTGATCAGCATAAGATGCTGGATCAGGATGCGGCTGGCTTCGCGGATGGCCTCTTCCGGGTGGATGGTACCATCGGTTTTGACATCGATGGTCAGTTTTTCGTAGTCGGTGCGTTGACCAACACGAGTGTTTTCCACTTTGTAGGCGACATTTTTGATCGGCGTGTAGATCGCATCGATCGGGATGACTCCGATTACGGCATCTTTGGGCGCGCCATCGTCAGCGGGCTGGTAACCGCGGCCTTTGGAGATGGTGAGCTCGAGTTCGAGCGTTACCGTGGGCTCCATCCGGCAGATAAGCAGGTCGGGGTTCATCACCTTGAACACGTTGGTGAACTCCTCGATATCGCCGGCGCGGAATTCTTCGCGACCGCTGAGGGTCAGGTAGATTTTTTCCGGCTGGCCCTTATCGTCCTGAATGACCGGCTTAAGGCGTACCTGTTTGATGTTCAGCACGATATCGACCACATCTTCCACGACGCCGCGGATAGTGGCGAATTCGTGATCCACACCACCGATCCGGACTGCGCTGATGGCGTAGCCTTCCAGGGAGGAGAGGAGTACGCGGCGCAGGGAGTTGCCAATGGTTTGGCCAAAGCCCGGCTCGAGGGGTTTGAATTCAAAAGTACCCTCGAAATCGGTCGCTTTTTGGAGCAGGATTTTATCGGGTTTCTGGAAATTGAGAATACTCATATATGAATGTTACTTCGAGTACAACTCGACGATTAACTGTTCGTTGATCTTCTCCGGAATTTGGTCGCGTTGCGGATAGGAGAGGAAAATACCCTGCATTTTGTCTGGATTCCATTCCAGCCAACCGTATTTACGCACATCGCTCGTTTTGGATCCGGCGTGCATGGTAACGACTTCCAGCCCTTTGGATTTGCTGCGAACCGCGACGATATCGCCGGGTTTGAGCGAGTAGGACGGAATGTTTACCACTTTGCCGTTCACAGTGACGTGGCGGTGTCCGACCAATTGGCGGGCGCCCCGGCGTGTGGGAGAAATACCCAGGCGATACACCGTGTTGTCGAGGCGGGCTTCCAGCAATTGCAGCAGGATTTCACCGGTTACACCGTGGCGACGGGTTGCGTTGTGGAAAGTACGGCGAAACTGACGCTCCAGTACCCCATAGGTGTACTTTGCTTTCTGTTTTTCCGAAAGCTGAAGCGAATAGTCCGAAGTTTGCTTTTTCTTTCGCGTCAGGCCATGCTGCCCGGGCGGATACTTGCGGCGTTCGAAGTATTTGTCGTAACCGTAGATCGCTTCGCCAAACGAACGGGCTTTTTTGGTGGTTGGTCCAGTATAACGAGCCATTTTATCGGAATAAATTCAACTTATTAATGTGGTCAATGTGGTCAACGTGGTCAGATTTCGCTTAAATCGATCTAATTACCCCGACCACACATTCAAAATTACACTCTGCGACGTTTTGGAGGGCGGCAACCATTGTGGGGCAACGGCGTAACGTCGTTGATAACGGTAACCTTGATACCGGATTGGTCGATGGCACGGATAGCAGCTTCACGGCCGGAACCGGGACCTTTTACGAACACCTCTACCGAGCGGATACCAGCATCGAACGCCGTCTTGGCGGCATCGTTGGCCGATATCTGGGCGGCATACGGGGTGTTTTTCTTCGATCCGCGAAAGCCGGATTTGCCGGCAGACGACCAGGATACTACCTCTCCCTGCTTATTGGTAATGGAGATGATAATGTTGTTGAAGCTGGATTGGATGTACGCAAGACCTTCCGGCGAAACCTTAACTTTCCGCTTAACCGCTTTTTTTGCAGCTCCTTTAGCCATTGTATTGAAATAAAATGTAGTAGTTAAAGTATAGTTGTGATTTGGTTTTATGCTTAGCCTGCTGCCCGTATAAAAGGCCACAGGACCACCCTATCACAGCAAATATTACTTCGTTGCTTTTTTCTTGTTAGCCACCGTTTTACGCTTGCCCTTACGGGTACGCGCATTGGTACGGGTACGCTGGCCGCGCAGGGGCAAGCCCTTGCGATGCCGAAGTCCACGATAGCAACCGATATCCATCAAACGCTTAATGTTCAACTGTACTTCCGAGCGCAGCTGACCTTCCGTTTTATATTCCTCGGCGATGATCATGGAGATGCTCTTGATGTGGTCATCCGTCCATTGATCCACCTTGGTATTCTGATCAATGCCAGCCTTATCCAGGATGTTCTTTGCAGTCGAGCTGCCGATCCCATAAATATAGGTCAGACCAATTACGCCTCTTTTGTTCCGTGGCAAGTCAACACCAGCTATACGAGCCATATTGAGTTTTGAGTTTTGGGTTTTGAGTTTTGAGTTTAACTACCGCAATACGGGAGGAAACGCCAACTCAAGACCGGTTTTATCCTTGACGTTGTTTGAATTTCGGATTCTTTTTGTTGATCACATAGAGCTTGCCCTTACGGCGTACGATCTTGCAATCAGCAGAACGTTTTTTGATAGATGCTTTAACCTTCATGTCAGCTGCCTTTTCGAGAAAAAAAAGTCGAACTAAATTATGTGTGTGATAGTCAAAGGGTTATACGTTTACTTGTAGCGGTAGGTAATTCGTCCGCGCGTCAGGTCATAGGGCGACATTTCAACTGAAACCTTATCGCCCGGCAGAATACGAATGTAGTGCATCCGCATCTTGCCGGAAATACCAGCCAGAATAATGTGCCCGTTTTCCAAGCGAACCCTAAAGTTTGCATTGGAGAGCGCTTCCGTTACCACGCCGTCTTGTTTAATCAGGTCTTCTTTAGCCATAAGAGCCCCTATAAAATTTTGGGCTGCAAAGTTCTAACTTTTCGGCGAAACTTCTTTCACCGAAGGGTTATTTTTTATTTCTTCCAAAAGAAATTCGTGTGTTGACAGAATATCGGCTTTGTCTTTCCGTACTGCAACCGAATGTTCATAGTGTGCACTGGGTTTGCGATCGCGGGTGTGAATGGTCCAGCCATCGCTATGTTGATATACTTCTTTGGCGCCCAGGTTGACCATCGGTTCGATGGCGATAACCATTCCGCTTTGCAGGAGCGGTCCTTTTCCGCGCTTTCCGTAGTTCGGCACTTCTGGGTCTTCGTGCAGCGCACGTCCGACGCCATGCCCAACCAATTCGCGTACAATACCGTATCCGTGTTCGCGCTCGCAGTAATGCTGAATGGCGAAGGAGATGTCTCCGATCCGTTTTCCGGCAACTGCCTGTTCGATGCCCTTGTATAAGGAAGCATAGGTAACGCGAAGAAGTTCCATCACAGGTTCGGACACGTTTTGAAACGCGAAGGTAAATGCGGCATCGCCGTAAAAACCATCCAGTTCCACTCCGCAGTCCACCGAAACCACATCCGTATCCTGGAATTCCCGTTTGCTTGGTATGCCGTGTACCACGATATCGTTGTACGAAACACAAAGGGAAGCCGGAAACCCATGGTAGCCCTTGAATGCCGGGCGTCCGTGGTGGTCGCGAATAAACTCTTCTGCAGCCTTGTCAATAGCCTGACCGGTAATACCCGGGCGAAGCATACTGGCGACGTGTGCCAGTGTTTTGGATACAATCAGGTTGGCCTCTCGAATGCGTTCGATTTCCTCATCGGTCTTACAAATGACCTTTTTATTTCCGGATTCGTTGCTAAAGAGACCTGCCATTATATAGTTACTGTGGTTGTCCGATCTGGAGGCCTTGCGTAGCGCGGCCCTGGATACGGCCGGACTTGATCAGACCGTCGTATTTCTTGGTTAACAGATAGCTTTCAATCACCTGAAGGGTATCGAGCGCAACACCTACCATAATCAACAGCGTGGTACCGCCAAAGAACAGCGCAAATTGCTGGTTGACGCCAATGGAAGCGGCGATGGACGGCAGGATACCAATAAGGCCAAGGAAAACAGCGCCGGGCAGCGTGATCCGCGTCATGATATTATCAATATACGAGGCGGTAGCTTCGCCGGGCTTCACACCGGGGATAAAGGCATTGCTGCGCTTGAGATACTCGGCGTAATTGGTCGGGTTGATCATCAGGGCCGTGTACACATAGGTAAACACGACGATAAGCGTGAAGAACACCAGATTGTAGCCCAGCGAATAAATGTCGTTGAACATGTGGATCCGGCCGCCTACCTGGTGGGTATCGCCGGCAATATACTGATAAGCAGTAGCCGGCAGGAACATCAGGGCCTGGGCAAAAATGATCGGCATTACCCCGGCCGAGTTGACCTTCATGGGCAGGTAGTCCCGGGCACTGGATTGCGGAAGCGATCCGCCGGCACGGCCGACCATGCGTTTTGCAAACTGTATGGGTATTCGCCGTACGCCCTGAATGACCAGAACAGTGGCCAGAACGATGATGAAGAAGAAAGCCAGTTCGATAAAGAACAACAATAACTGGCTGTCGCCAAACAACTTCTGGAATTCAAACACGAAGGATGCCGGGAGGCGGGCGATAATCCCGATCATAATGATAAGGGACACCCCGTTGCCAATTCCCTTATCGGTAATCCGTTCACCCAGCCACATACAGAAGATCGTTCCGGCGGTGAGGATGATGATATTGGAGAACCAGAACAGGCCTTCGGGAATATTCGGAGAAACGCCACCGGGAATACTCGAGACCAGTTGGAGGTAGCCGCCGCCCTGTACCAGGGTAATAGCCACCGTAAGCAAGCGGGTGATCTGGTTGAGGCGTTTGCGGCCGCTTTCCCCTTCGCGGGTTTGCAGGCGTTGGAAATACGGGACGGCAAAGCCCAGCAGCTGTACAATAATGGAGGCAGTGATGTAAGGCATCACGCCAAGAGCAAGAATGGCGGCATTGTCAAAAGCGCCACCGGTAAATACATTGATCAGACCCAACAGGTCGTTCGCGCCGCGGCTTTGGCTGGCTTTTTCCAGTGCAGACGGTACAACGCCCGGAAGCACCACGAACGTGCCGACGCGATAAACCAACAGCAGCCCTAACGTGAAGAGAATGCGATCACGGAGTTCTTTAATACTCCAGATATTCTTGATGACTGTAAACAGTTTCATTACGCCGGCAAGATTTTATACGATTTGAACACTACCACCCAGGGCTTCAATAGCCGCTTTGGCAGTAGCCGAAATAGCGTGAACGCTCAGGTCCACCTTGGCACTCAGTTTACCGTTGCCCAGTACCTTGATCTTTTCAGACAGACGGGCTGCACCGGCATCCACCAAAGCCTGAACATCGAAGGAGCTGCGACCGGTTTTCTGAACCAGTTTCTCCAGTTGTCCCAGGTTAAGGGGGGTGTATTCTTCGCGGTTGATGTTTTTGAAACCGCGTTTGGGCAGCCGGCGTTGCATCGGTGTTTGACCACCTTCAAAGTTCCGCTTCAGGCGCGAACCACTCCGTGATTTATCGCCTTTGTGGCCACGTGTGGAGGTGCCGCCACGACCCGAGCCGGTACCGCGACCGATCCGTTTGCCGGATTTGACAGAACCCTTGGCCGGATGTAGATTATTGAGTTCCATTGTTCTTTTTTTCGATGACGTTTGCAAATTAGGCTTTGTTAACCTCTACGAGGTGCTGCACAACCCGGATCATACCCTGGATTTGGGGATTGTCTTCGTGTTCCACGGTCTGATGCATCTTGCGAAAACCCAATGCTTCCAACGTCGCTTTCTGGCGCTTGGTTTTGTCGATCGGGCTTTTCACCAGGGTGATTTTTACCTTGCTCATAATTTTATTATCCATTGAACAATTTATCCAAACTGATACCGCGTTGCCGGGCCACTTCGGCCGGGCTACGAAGGCTGGTGAGCGCTGCAATCGTGGCTTTTACCACGTTGTGCGGGTTGGAAGAGCCTTGGGTTTTAGCCAATACATCCTGAATGCCAGCCATTTCCAGTACAGCGCGCATGGCGCCACCGGCAATTACACCGGTACCGTGGGCGGCGGGTTTGATCAGCACTTTGCCTGCGCCATATTTGCCATGGGCTTCATGCGGGATCGTACCGTGCAGCAGCGGCACCCGGATCAGGTTCTTCTCGGCGTCCTTCACGGCTTTACCGATGGCTTCCGACACTTCACGTGCCTTCCCTAAACCGTGTCCGATAGTGCCCTTACCGTCGCCTACCACCACTACGGCGGCAAAGCTGAACGTACGGCCACCTTTGGTCACTTTTGCTACGCGGTTGAGCGACACGAGTTTTTCTTTCAACTCGGATGTTTCGGCAGCTTTTACTTTATCTGCTTCTTGCTTAGCCATTTTCGATATAAGTTGATTGACCGGACGATTCCGCGGAAGCCTCCGGGCGTAAATTTATTAGAATTGCAGGCCGCCTTCGCGTGCACCTTCAGCGAGGGCCTTCACGCGACCATGATACAGATAGCCACCACGGTCGAAAACAACCGTTTCAATGCCCGCGGCTTTGGCTCTTTCAGCGATGATTTTGCCAACGGCTTTGGCTTTTTCGGTCTTGTTGCCACTTACCTGATCATCCCAGGAGCTGGCAGCAACCAGCGTATGCCCCTTAAGGTCATCGATGATCTGACAGTAGATCGCTTTGTTCGAACGGAAAACACTCAAACGCGGGCGTTCCGGCGAGCCGCTGATCTTTTTCCGAACACGCAGGTGAATGCGGCGGCGGCTATCTTTTTTTGTACGTTGCATTGTTTAATTCGTTTACGCCTCGATTACCGACCGAGGCAATATACAGACATTGCTATATTGTTTATTACTTACCGCCTGCGGTCTTACCAGCCTTGCGACGGATCTTCTCCCCTTTGAACATGATACCTTTGCCTTTATAGGGCTCCGGTTTCCGGAAGGAGCGAATTTTGGCACAAACCTGACCGAGCAGTTCATTGTCCGTGCCTTCCAGGCGGATGAACGGCGGCGTGCCTTTTTCGACGCCGGTCGTTACTTTGATTTCCGACGGTACGGCAAACATGACCGGGTGGGAGTAACCGAGCATAAACGTCACGAGGTTGCCCTGGTTTTCCACACGAAAGCCCACACCCACAATTTCCATCTCGCGGGTAAAGCCCTGGGTAACGCCGTTTACCATGTTGTTCAGCAGTGCCCGTTACAGGCCGTGCATTGCTTTGTGGCGTTTTTGTTCCGTCGGTCGCGAGACCAGGAGTTCGCCGTTTTCCACCGAAACCTTGATATCAGGGTCAATCTGGCGGGAAAGAGTACCTTTCGGGCCTTTTACCGTTACCGTGTTATCGGATGCCACCGCAATTTCAACTTTTTCCGGCAGCGGGATCGGCATCTTACCTATCCGTGACATATCTCTCTGTTTTGAGTTTTGAGTATTGAGTTTTGAGTCATGGCCTGCCGTTGAGGCAGGATACAGGCTCGATATTTAGCAAATGTAGCAAAGCAATTCGCCGCCGACATTGTGTTCGCGGGCCTGCTTGCCCGTCATCACACCTTTGGAGGTGGAGACGATCATCACACCCAGGCCGTTGATCACGCGAGGGATATCGCCGGCCCCGGCGAAGCGGCGCAAGCCGGGTTTGCTGACACGCACCAGTTCGCGGATCACCGGTTTTTTAGTCAGTGGGTCGTATTTCAAAGCGATCTTGATGACACCCTGCTTAAAGGATTCATGCTGGTCGTCGAAAGTGTACTTCGAGATATACCCCTGATCGTACAAGATTTCGGTCATGCGCTTTTTCAGCTTGGATGCCGGAATTTCAACGATGCGATGGCCCGCCATCTGAGCATTACGGATACGGGTCAAAAAATCTGCTATCGGATCGGTGACGTGCATTATATCAGAAATTGATAATTTTTAATGAATTGGTTTACCAGGAGGCTTTGGTTACACCCGGAATTTTGCCGTCGAGCGCCATTTGGCGGAATTTCACGCGGCAGATGCCGAATTTGCGCATATAGCCTTTCGGGCGTCCAGTGAGCAGGCAGCGGTTATGCTGGCGCACCGGGCTTGCATTGCGCGGGAGTTTGTCCAGCGCATCGTAGTCGCCGGCCTCTTTGAGCTTTTTGCGAAGTTCAGCATATTTAGCGGCCATACGGGCGCGCTTATTTTCGCGGGCGATGACAGATTTCTTTGCCATAACTTATTTTTTGAACGGTAAACCGATTTCCTTGAGGAGCGCGTAGGCTTCTGCATCGGTATTCGCTGTGGTTACAAATGAGATATCCATACCGGTGATCTTGTTCACTTTATCGATATCGATCTCCGGGAAAACGATTTGTTCGGTAAGTCCCATGCTGTAGTTACCCCGGCCATCGAACGCTTTGTCGTTCAGGCCGCGGAAGTCACGTACACGGGGAAGGGTAATATTAATCAAACGGTCGAGGAACTCATACATACGCTCGCCCCGCAGCGTGACGCGTACGCCAATCGGCATCCCTTCGCGCAGTTTAAAATTAGATACCGAGCGGCGCGCTTTCGTCGCCACGGCTTTTTGGCCGGCGATGATCGTCAGTTCGTTGGCTGCCAAGTCCACCAGCTTTTTATCGCCGGTAGCGTCGCCAACGCCCTGATTGATGCAAATCTTTTCCAGCCTGGGTACTTGCATGACACTGGAATAGTTGAATTGCTGCATCAGCGCAGGCACAACCTCATTGTTGTATTTCTTTTTAAGACGAGCTACGTATTGCATCACTTGATGGTATTACCTGTTGTTTTTGAATAACGAACCCAAACTCCGTTTTCCTGGCGGCGGCCGATACGGGTGGCTTCGCCGGTTTTGGGATCGAGCAGCATGAGGTTCGACACATGGACGGGGGCCGGCATTTCGGTGATGCCGCCTTCCTGATCCTGTGTGGCTTTCACGTGCTTTTTGACGATATTGACGCCATCCACCACGGCGCGCATTTTGGCCGGGATCACCTCGAGCACTTCGCCGGTTTTGCCTTTGTCGTCGCCGGCAATGACCATCACGGTATCGCCTTTGCGAATGTGCAATTTGGATGCGTGGCGTTTAGTTTGTTGCTTGGTAGCCATGTTAGTTAGTATAATTCAATTAAAGCACCTCCGGAGCGAGCGAAACGATACGCATATAGTCTTTATCGCGCAATTCACGGGCAACCGGACCAAAAATACGGGTTCCTCGCGGCTCATCTGCGGCATTCAGAAGTACCACGGCATTGTCGTCGAAACGGATATAGGATCCGTCGCGGCGGCGGACTTCCTTCCGGGTGCGCACGATAACCGCCTTGGAAACCGTGCCTTTTTTCATACCGCCACCCGGCGTGGCATCCTTCACCGTTACGACGATCTTGTCGCCGACACCGGCGTAGCGCTGACGGGTACTACCCAGCACCCGGATGCAGAGCACCTCTTTCGCGCCGGAGTTGTCAGCCACATTTAAACGAGATTCTTGCTGAATCATGACTTTTTTATTCGGTTGACGGTTGACGTTGGGCGGTTTACGGTTTGGCCGAAGCCATTTACCGTTCACCGTTTTGCATCTACCGGATTATTATTTTGCTCGTTCAAGGATTTCCACCAGGCGCCAGCGTTTCATTTTGCTGAGCGGACGGGTTTCCATAATGCGCACTTTATCACCGATGTTACAGGTGTTTTCTTCGTCGTGCGCAAAGAATTTTTTGGAACGTTTTACGAATTTCCCATAGATCGGGTGCATAAGGCGGCGTTCCACCAGAACGGCGATGGTTTTATCCATTTTGTTGGACACGACCACACCTGTTTTTTGCTTCCGAAGATTTCTTACTTCCATTATTGCTTGATGTGATAAGGTGCACGTTAACGTTGACGGCGGCGGCGTGCGCGCAGTTTGCTGCGCGTAGCCAGTTGGTCCGGCGTCATTTCTCCCAATTCCCGTTGACGGACTTCCGTCTGGAAGCGGGCTATTTTGCGCCGCAAGTGGCGGAGCTCCATTGGGTTCGCCAGGCCTTTCACCGCATGGTCGAATTTCATTTGCTGGTATTCGTTCTCCAGGCTGGAGATTTCAGCCAGCAAATCGGCGACCTCCATATTACCCAGTTCCAAATTTTCCTTTGCCATGATGAATTAGTTATAAGGTATTATCCTTCGAAATCGTAGCGGGTTACCGCTTTACATATAATGGGTAATTTTTGGGCTGCTTTCCGCAGGGATTCATAGGCAAGTTCCCGGCTAACCCCTTCGATCTCAAACAACACGCGCCCGGGTTGCACTTCGCAAACGTAGTGGTCCACTGCACCTTTACCTTTACCCATACGCACCTCGGCAGGTTTCGAGGTAAGGGGCTTGTCCGGAAATATGCGGATCCACACCTTGCCTTCGCGTTTCATGTTACGGGTAAGCGCTACACGGGCAGATTCAATCTGACGGCTGGTAATCCGGGAGAATTCCATCGATTTCAGGCCATAGGTCCCGAAAGAAATAGAACTGCCTTTGTAAGCCAAGCCCTGGTTGCGGCCTTTATGTTGCTTCCGATATTTTTGACGTTTTGGCTGAAGCATCGTATGCGTAATTTAAAAACCTGTCAATCAATGTTTTATATGTCGCTGCCGGTATTTTAGTGAAAACGGCTGCAAAGATACGGCGGGCAGCAGGATTTTCAAAACCCCGGCTTTCCCATGCCGTTAATTTTTCTGTTTGTTTAGCGCCGGCGTCCGCCGCCACCGCCACTGTTTCCGCCGCCACGGCGATCTCCGCCGCCACCGCCGCCGCGACGTTCACCGCCGCCACCGCCGCCACGGCGATCTCCGCCGCCGCCACCGCGACGTTCACCGCGCTCGCCACGTTCGCCGCGCTCGCGACGATCACCGCGATCGCGACCACCACCCCGGCGATCACCGGGAGCTCCGCCGCCGCGTTCGGCGCCTTCACTGCCTGCAAAGGGAGTCAATTCGCGCTTCTGCAGCACTTCGCCTTTAAACAGCCACACTTTGATGCCGATCTTTCCATATACGGTAAGTGCTTCCACCAGCGCGTAGTCGATATCAGCCCGGAAGGTGTGCAAAGGGGTACGCCCTTCTTTGTACTCTTCCGTACGGGCAATTTCCGCACCGCCCAGACGACCGCTTACACGCACCTTGATCCCTTCTGCGCCTGCGCGCATGGTACCCTGGATGGCGCCTTTAACGGCGCGGCGGAAGTTGATACGGGCTTCGATCTGCTTGGCGATCTGCTCCCCTACGATATTGGCATCCAGTTCCGGTTTGCGGATCTCGTAGATATTGATCTGCACATCTTTTCCGGTCAGGATCTTGAGTTCTTCCTTGATCAGGTCAACCTCTTTACCACCTTTACCGATGATAATACCGGGGCGGCTGGTTTGGATGGTGACGGTAACCCGTTTCAGCGTCCGCTCGATGACAATGCGGCTGATACCGTTCTGCATCGGTTTATTCCGGTCGCGCGGATCGGCTGTTGCGGTTTTTGGACGACGGGCGCGGAGATAGTTGCGGATCTTTTCGTCTTCAACTACCTTGATACCGTAGTCTTTGTCCGCGAACCAGTTGGAGTCCCAACCGCGGATGATACCCAGGCGATTACCAATCGGATTTGCTTTTTGACCCATGTTATTGTGTGACTGAGTTGTTGAGTGATGGTGTGGTGATTTGGGATGGCTTATGCATTTTCACCTTCGAGTTGCACGAGGTTTTCGACAACAAGGGTGACGTGGTTGCGACGCTTGCGCACCCGGTAGGCACGGCCTTGCGGCGCCGGAAGGAAGCGGTAGATAATGCCACCCTGGTCCACGAATGCGGTTTTAACGTACAAGTCGTAGTCGTCGGCAGCACCTTCCATTTCAGACTTCTGTTCCCAGTTGTTCACGGCAGAAAGGAGCAATTTTTCGAGCCATACGGCAGCTTCTTTGTTGGTATACCGTAAGATGCCAAGGGCTTCCACGACCCGCTTTCCGCGGATATTATCCACGACCAGCCGCATTTTTCGGGGCGACATCGGACAATTACGCAATTTTGCTACTGCTTCCATATTTAAATGAATGTGGTCAATATCTGATAAATGTGGCTATTAGGGGTGTTGAAGTCATTAGGGGTCATTAGGGTCATTAGGATCAATGTAAATAATTTCTGGTCGTCAATTAAATTGATCGCAAGGATGGCATCAATGGCGAACCAGATTAAATTATTTTCTGTTCCCGGCGTGGCCCCGGAAGTTTCGCGTGGGGGCGAATTCTCCCAGTTTGTGGCCTACCATATTTTCGGTCACCAGGATCGGAACGAAAGTTTTACCGTTGTGCACCGCGATCGTTTCACCCACCATATCGGGAATGATCATCGAGGCCCGGCTCCACGTTTTGATAACCTGGCGTTTATTGCTTTGCTTGGCCTTGCCAACTTTCTCCATCAGTTTGTGATGAACATAAGGGCCTTTTTTAAGCGAACGAGGCATAACTAGTTTTGAGTTTTGAGTTTTGAGTTTTGAGTGGATCGCCTTGTGGGCGATGGTTCAAAACCCGCGACTAATTTTATTTCGATTGAGCGCCTTTGCGTCGGCTGATAATCAGAGCGTTGGAGCGTTTCGTCCGGCTGCGGGTCTTTTGTCCTTTCGCCTTCAGACCCTTGCGGGTACGCGGGTGTCCACCGGAAGCGCGGCCTTCGCCACCGCCCATGGGGTGATCGACCGGGTTCATGGCCACCGGACGCGTGCGTGGGCGACGACCTTTCCAGCGATTACGGCCGGCCTTACCCATTACTTCCAGGTTATGGTCGTTGTTACCGACAATACCCATGGTAGCCTTGCAGGTCAGCAGAACGCGGCGAACCTCACCGGAGGGCATACGAAGCACGGCGTAGCGATCTTCGCGGCCCATCATCAGGGCAGACGAACCGGCGCTGCGCACCAGGGTGCCACCGGCGCCCGGTTGCATTTCAACGTTGTGGATGAACGCACCCAGGGGAACTTCAGCCAGGAAGAGGCAGTTGCCGTTTTCCGGAGCCGCACCGCGGCCGGATACGATCGTATGTCCCACTTCGAGGCCTTTCGGAGCCAGAATATAGCGCTTTTCCCCGTCGGCGTATTCCACCAGTGCAATATAGGCGCTGCGGTACGGGTCGTACTGGATAGACTGTACGGTTGCCACTACGCCGTCTTTATCGCGTTTAAAGTCGATAATCCGGTAGCGGCGTTTGTGCCCGCCCCCGCGATTGCGCATGGTGCGGCGACCGTCGCTGTTGCGGCCACCCGTGCTGCCGATCGTGACGAGCAGGGATTTTTCCGGCTTGGCGCCTTTAGTCAGTTCCGATTTGGTAACCGCTACGTGGTAGCGGGAACCTGGTGTGACCGGATTGAATTTTTTAACTGCCATTTCAACTCAGGTTATTCTTCTCCAAAGATTTCGATGCGTTCGCCCGGGGTAAGGGTTACAAAAGCCTTTTTGTAGGAAGACTTTATCCCGCGCACGATCGTGGTTTTGGTATTACGAGTTTTAGGTTTGCCCGGCATCACTGCCGTATTGACGCTGTCGACACTGACGTTGTACATCGTTTCGACGGCCTTTTTGATCTCAATCTTGTTGGCCTCCTTGTTCACCACAAACACGTACGTGTCGCGCTTGTCGGCAAGTTTGGTCGCCTTTTCCGTAATGAGCGGTTTGATCAAAATTTGCTTAGCCATGACTTACTTTTTGGCGTTTTTATCCGCAGACTTCTTTAATTTTTTCAATGGCGCTTTCAGCCAGAATAAGCGTGCCGGCGCGCATGATTTGATACGTGTTCAGGTCCTGAGCCGGGGCGATATCGGCCTTTGGCAGGTTACGGCAGGACATGTACAGGGTTTTGTCGTAGGCGCCGGTTACCGTCAGCGGCTTTTTATCCGCCACCTTCAGAGCGTTGAGGATTTCGCTGAACGCCTTTGTTTTGGGCAGTTCGAAGGAGAAATCTTCTACGACGATGATGTTACCGGCCTGGGCTTTGGCAGACAGCGCGCTGCGGCGGGCCAGGGCTTTCACCTTGGCGTTCACCTGAATCGCATAGTTGCGGGGGCGCGGACCGAAGACACGGCCGCCGCCGCGATACAGCGGGTTGTTGATATCGCCTTTACGCGAGCCGCCGGTGCCTTTCTGGCGGTGCAGTTTGCGGGTGGAGCCGCTCATTTCGCTGCGCTCTTTCGATTTGTGCGTACCCTGGCGCTGTGCGTTGAGGTAGCGTTTTACGTCGAGCCAGACGCTGTGCTCATGGGGTTCGATACCGAAGATCTCATCCGGCAGATCGACCGAACGGCCCGTGGTTTCACCTTTGATATTATATACTTCGATTTTCATTGTTTGTCTTATTTTTCAATAACGACATAAGCGCCTTTGTGGCCCGGAACTGCACCTTTGATGAGCAGGAGGTTTTGCTCCGGAAAAACCTTGAGAATTTGCAGGCGACGCACTTTCACCCGCTTGTTGCCGGTTTGACCGGCCATCCGCATGCCTTTCATTACTTTGGCGGCGAAGGAGGAGTTACCCAGCGAGCCAGGGGCGCGCAGGCGGTTGTGCTGACCGTGGGTTTGTTGCATTACACCGCCGAAACCGTGGCGTTTGACCACACCCTGAAAGCCTTTTCCTTTAGTGGTGCCGACAATGCTTACTTTGTCGCCTTCCTGGAATACGTCTTCCACTTTGACCAGGTCGCCAAGCGATTTGTCCAGGGTCATGTCGCGGAATTCGAGGACTTTGTGTTTGGGTGCAGTGCCCGCTTTTTCGAAGTGGGTAGCAAGGGCAGCCGGCGTTTTAGAGGCTTTGCGTTCGCCATAAGCCAGCTGAAGGGCGGTATAACCGTCCGTATCTTCGGTGCGTACCTGCGTCACTACGCAGGGGCCAGCTTCAATGATCGTACAAGCGACATTTTTGCCGGACTTGTCGAAGACGCTGGTCATACCGATTTTTTTTCCAATCAGACCGTTCACGATGGTTCGATTTTATGTTTGAACGATTGGTGGTTGAACATTCATAATCTGGATTCAACGGCTGCGTACAAAAAGCGAAAAGCGACCTTCCGATTTACCGGAACCGCTTTCGACCGCATCAGTTAATCCCAAGCCCGTAAGCCGGGAATACTTTGACAACAGCCGGAAAGAACCGCCTTGAATCCGAAAATGTGCGAGTTAGGTAAGCTTGACCTGGATATCCACGCCGCTCGGGAGTTCCAACTTGGAAAGAGCATCCACCGTTTTTTGTGTCGGCGTGTAAATTTCAATCAAGCGCTTGTGGGTGCGCAATTGGAACTGCTCCCGGGATTTCTTATTTACGTGCGGCGAGCGCAGCACCGTAAATATCTCCTTCTCCGTCGGCAGCGGAATCGGCCCCGTAACAACGGCCCCACTCGCACGTACTGTCTTTACGATCTTCTCCGTGGACTTATCCACCAGATTGTAGTCGTAAGACCGCAGTTTAATGCGAATTTTCTGATTCATTACCTTGTTTAAAAATTGTGTCTAAATATCAACCGCTTTTGCAGGGCCAAATTTGATTTGGAATACCCCCTTCCCAAAAGCGACCGCAAAGATACATATATGCTTTCCGAATAACCAAGGGGGGATGAAAATTTTTTG
>CAYVDV010000009.1:0-14520 GCA_964450465.1 uncultured Saprospiraceae bacterium | reverse complement strand
TCCGAGTTCCTGCAGCACTTTCGCGCCATAAACAAAGGAAAACGCCACGCCTTCCAGGGCAGCGCGGTAGAAATGCGGTTTTTGATGGCGGTTAAAATGCAGGTTCATGATCTGGGCTCCCGGATTTTGGTTCGCCAATATCCGCTCTGCCCCGTTGCCGAACGGGATGATCCGCAGTCCGTCGCTGCCCGGCGGCACCTGAGCGGCCATTTTTTCCAGATCGAAATACGAAATACCCTCGCCTGCAAACTGCTGCCGTACCCAACTGTACTGTATGCCGGCGCCGTTGATGCACAGCAAAAGGCCGATGCGCGGCTGCCTGGCAGTGTGATTGACGTGAGCAAAACTGTTGACGCGGTTTTGCGGGTCGAAAACCAATTGATCGGCCACGCCATAAATGACACCCGAAGTGCCGCCTGTTGCCGCTATTTCCCCCGGGCGCAGGGCATTGAGGGAAAGGGCGTTATTGGGCTGGTCGCCGGCTCGGTAGGTCACGGGAATACCGGCCGGCAACCCGAGTTCTGCAGCGGCGGCAGACCGGAGTTTACCGTGAAACCCGAAAGTCGGGGCAATCTCCGGGAGCAGGTTTTCCGGAAAACCGAAGTACTGCATCAGGTCCCAGGCGGGCTTGTTTTCCTTAAAATCCCATAAAACACCCTCCGAAAGTCCGCTTGCAGTGGTCAGTGCCTCACCCGTCATTCGGAACGCGATGTAATCGCCAGGCAGAAAAAACCGGTGGATTTTTGAAAAAACTGCCGGTTCATGGTCTTTTACCCATTTCAGCTTCGAGGCCGTGAAGTTGCCGGGTGAATTGAGGTAGTGTTCCAGGCAAAAGTCCGCCCCTAATTCCTCAAAAGCCTGGTTGCCGATCGCTACCGCCCGTGAATCACACCAGATAATGGCCGGGCGCAGCGGATTGCCGTCTTTGTCCACCACCACCAGACCGTGCATTTGGTACGAAATCCCGATGGCCGCGATGTCTGCCGGAGTATTGATGTTCGATGTTTGCAGCAGTTTTTTTACCGCAAGGCAGCAATTGGACCACCAAAGCCCGGGATCCTGTTCGGCCCACCCGATCTGCGGCGCATCCATTCCCATTTCCACTTTTTCGGGGGAATTCAGCGTGGCAATCGTCGCGGAAGTTTGCGCATCCACAAGCGAAACTTTAACGGAGGAACTGCCGATATCGAAGCCGAGTAAATACATGATAAGCAGTGATTTTAGATACCTGATGAGCAATAAGAAAAGGGACGCGATTGCACCGGCGATCTCCCAGTCCTCTTTACTTCACACGTACTTTTTTCTTTCGGACATTTTCGCTCCCCCTTTCCCCGGGCTGTCCGCCTCCGATGCTGACAAGCAAATTGCCTTTGGGTTGGTACAATGCACCGTTTTCATTGACCAGGCACAATTGTTCGGGCAACAGGGTAAACGACACCGTACGACTTTTGCCGGGTTGCAAGTGGATACGTTGAAAGCCCTTCAGGGCACGGATTGGCGCTTTGCCTGCGACTTCCGGGTAAGAAAGGTACAACTGAACGACCTCCTCCCCTGCCATACTGCCTGTGTTGGTAACGGTAGTTTCAACCCGGACCGGCACACCCGCCTGGACGGTGTTCGGTACTTTAATTTCACTGTATTTGAAGGTCGTATAACTCAATCCGTAACCAAAAGGATACAAAGGCTCCCCTTTGAAATAGCGGTATGTGCGCCCCGTCATGTCATAATTTTTGAAATCGGGCAGATCTGCATCGCTTTTGTAAAAGGTTACGGGCAGACGCCCCGCCGGGTTATAGTCGCCGAACAAGACATCAGCTATTGCCGTGCCTGCGTTTTGACCGCCGTACCAGGCGTTGAGGATGGCCGGGATCGTTTGGTCTTCCTCCGGTATGGCGATTGCGGAGCCGGTCATCATGACAAACACGACGGGTTTGCCGGTTGCGTGCAGCATTCGCAGGAATTCGGTTTGCACCCTGGGCAACAATATGCTTGTGCGGTCGCCACCCAGGAAGCCGGGATAATTCACGCGCATTTCTTCGCCTTCCAGTTGCGGAGAAATACCGCCGAAAAACACAATCGCATCTGCATCTCTTATCCGGTCAACGATGGCTTTCAGGTCTGATTTTTCGAAATGCCCTGCCTGAAGGCGCGCCTTTGCCCTGTCTTCGCTCTGCCAGTATTCAAGGGTAATCTTGTAGATGGAGTCCCTCCGGGTATCCAGCTGCCAGGTTTTGGGCCCCCAGCTTTCGCGGTCCCAGGCGTTCAGCACTCTTTTGTCATTCACAAAAAACCGGTAGCCGCCGCCCGCCTCCACCTCAAAGGTGATGTCGCTATCTGATCGGGCCCGGTAGAAGGTCGTGTACCGCGCGGAAAAGTTATTTGCCCGGATACCGGGGGGCACAGCCGGCCCCTCCGGCTTGTAGAGGTTCGCCTCCGGTTCCGTGCGTACGGTCTCGGGCTTACCCTGCAAATCGGTATTGTTAAAATATTCGGCCCGAAAACCCGGGACTCCCGACCAGGTATATTGGCCTGCCATGTCATCGTATGCCAAGATACTATCGTTGGTGAAATTAACGGCTTTCGCATACACCAGATCGGCATTGCCACCCAGTTTTTTTCGAATGCCCTCCAGCGGCGTTACTATTTTCATAGGCACACCGTTATAATTACCCAACACGGCGATGCTGTTATCCGCGTTCGGCCCCAAAACCGCTATTTTTTTTATGTTTTTGCGCAAGGGCAGGGTGTTGTTTTCATTTTTCAACAAGACAATGGATTGCCGGGCCATTTTCAGGGCGTGGGTTGTGTGCTCCGGAGCTTCCAGGACCTTGTCGGTCGTTTCGGCAAACGGCACATCGGCAGGAGGATCGAACATGCCGAGCCGGAAACGGATCGCAAAAAGCCTTTTCACCGAAACATCCAGTTGTGCTTCGGAAATCAGGCCCTGTTGCACGCCATCCAACAATTTTTTGTACACCTGTCTGCCGCATTCCACATCTGTGCCGTGCAACAAGGCATCCACGGCTGCGCTGGTTGCATCGGGGTGGGTTTTGTGAAACCGGAAAAAATCGTCTATGGCCCAGCAGTCGCTGGTAACGTAGCCCGTGAATCCCCACTGCTTGCGCAAAATATCGTTCATCAAGGGATCGCTGGCGCAACAGGGCTGGCCCTGGAACGCATTGTAGGCGCACATCACGCCCGCCACTTTTGCATGAACGACCAGTTCCCGGAACGCGGGAAGGTAGGTATCCCAGAGATCGTACGGAGAAGGGCTGACATTGTCGGAATGCCGGGAGGGTTCGGGACCGCTGTGCACGGCGAAATGTTTGGCGCAGGCAGCTGCTTTAAGGTATTTGGGGTGTTCACCCTGTAAACCACGAACAAAAGCGCTGCCCAGCGTAGCGGTCAGAAAGGGATCCTCGCCGTAGGTTTCCTGGCCACGTCCCCAGCGCGGATCGCGGAAGATGTTGATGTTGGGCGTCCAGTAGGTCAGGCCGAGATAGCGCTCGTTATTGCGCCCGAGAGCGGTAGCTTTGTTATACACGGCCCGACCTTCCAGTGCCGAGTAATGCGCCATAAGCGCGAGGGAGGCGGTATCCCAGGTTGCTGCCATGCCGATGGCCTGCGGGAATACCGTCGTATGGAACGGCGTACGCGCCACTCCGTGCAACACCTCGCTCCACCAGTCGTAAGCCGGAATACCGAGGCGGGGGATGGCGGGGGCGGCATCGAGCATTTGATCCACCTTTTCTTCCAGGGTAAGGCGGTTTACCAGATCATCGACGCGCTGGCCGGTAGGCAGGGCGGAGTTCCAAAAGGGAAGGGATTTAAAATCCTGTGCGTAGCTATTAGGGCAAGACAGTCCAATGATCGCGGTAAGTGTCAAAAGAAATTGCCTGGTTGACATGGTCTGGTCATTTAAATTACAAAAATAGCCCTGCTCCAAAACCCAAGGGTAAATTGAACAGTATCCAGATAATCAGCAGAATAACCCAGCCGATAAAAAAGACCACCGTATAGGGCAGCATGGTTGACACCACGGTTCCGATACCTGCCTTGGGGTCGTAGCGCTGGATAAAAGCGACGATCAGGGCGAAGTAAGACATCATTGGGGAAATTACGTTCGATACGCTGTCGCCCACCCGGTACGCCGCCTGTGTAAATTCGGGGGTATAGCCCAGCAGCATGAACATCGGGATGAATACCGGCGCCATGATGGCCCATTTGGCCGAAGCGCTGCCCATAACCAGATTGATGGATGCGGAGATCCCCACAAACAATATCATCAGGGGAATGGGGCCAAGCCCGGACGCGCGCAGGCCTTCAGCGCCTTTCACGGCTACGATCAACCCGATATTGGTCCAGTTGAAATAGGCCACAAACTGGGCGGCAAAAAACACCAGTACAATATAGGCGCCCAGGGTTTCCATACTTTTGGCCATTCCTTTCATGACATCCGCATCGCTTTTTACCGTTTTGGCACCGATGCCGTAGGCAATACCTAGGACAGCCGCCCCAAGGAAGAGCAGGGCCACAATGCCCGACATGAACGGGGAATGGAGAACTTCGCCGGTTTCCGGGTTGCGCAAATAGCCATTGGCCGGTAAGAGCCCTCCCAGAATAGCGGCGGTGAAGAGCAGGGCAGCGATCAGGGCAAAACGGAGTCCCCGGCGTTCGGCGGGGGTTAAGGCTGTTATTTCTTCGGTTTTTTCACTGCCCTGGTAAGCGCCAAGCCGGGGTTCTACTACGCGCTCGGTCACCCAGGCGCCCAGGAGTGTGATCAGAAAAGTGGATGCCGCCATGAAATAGTAGTTGCACGCCGGATTGACCAGGTAGTCCGGGTTGACGATGCGCGCCGCTTCCTGCGACAAGCCGGCCAGCAGGGGATCGATGGTGCCCAGCAGGAGATTGGCGCTGTAGCCACCCGATACACCGGCAAAAGCCGCGGCCAGTCCGGCCAGTGGGTGCCGCCCAGCCGCCAGGAAAATAATAGCCGCCAGCGGCACCAACAACACATAGCCCACCTCGCTTGCGGTGTTGGACATCACGCCGGCAAACACAATAACCAGCGTGAGCAGGCGCGCCGGCGATTTCAGCACGATCAGCCGCAATACCGTTCCGATAAGCCCGGTGCCTTCTGCAATACCTATCCCCAGGAGCGAAACCAGCACCGTACCCAAAGGGGCAAAGCCGGTGAAATTGGTGATCATTTTGGTCAGGATCAGGTGCAGTCCTTCCACAGAGAGCAGGTTTACCACAGAAATAGTCTTGCCGGTACCGGGGTGTATTACCGTCAGATTAAACAGGCTCAGCAGACCGCTGAGCAAAATGATAAAGCCGGCAAAACCGGCAAACAACGTGGCGGGGTGCGGCAACAGGTTGCCCAGGCGCTCGACTATGCTTAAAAAGCGATTAATCCAGCCTTTTCCATCGTTTTTCATGCTTACAGGAAAGGTTTATGTTTCAAAAGGGGGCTAAGGTAAAATTTGTGGAACACTTCAAAAAAGAGAATACTTTATTGTTTTAAAATAAAAAATAAATTTCATTTATAAAACTTTTTGTTTTTTATTTTAAATTGCATTATCTTCGCTTCCTTAACCGAAAACGCCTATGCCCAAACGAGCATACCCCGATAGCAAGGAACGCAAAGCCCACGATGCAGTCTTCAAAGCTTTTTTCAGTGACGTAAAGATTGCTAAAAACTACCTGCTGCACTATACCTCCGAGGCTATTTACCGGAATATAGACTTTGCCTTTTTCCAGAAAAGTGACACAGCTTTTGTTAGTAGCCGCTTCGGGATTTCCTTTAGTGACGTGGTGTATGAAACCCGCTTGACTACCGGTGTGCCGACCCGTTTGCTTTTCTTGTTCGAGCACAAAAGTTTCGTGCCAACGTTACCTGTACATTTTCAACTTCTCGACTACTTATTGCAACTCTGGGAGGATGACCTCAAAAACGAACGCCCGCTTTCTTTTATCATTCCCATCGTCGTTTATCATGGAAAACGACAATGGGAACAAAAGCCATTGCACGAATATTTCCCCGGCCTGCCGGAAGACTGGCAGGCATTCGTTCCGAATTTCCACTATTTACTAACGGATTTAAGCAGGATACCACCGGAAGAGATTGAAGATAACGTGGAAAGCGGGTATTTGAAAAATCTGTTTTTGGCATTCAAATTTGCCCGCAGTAAGGGCTTAATGTTACAAAATTGGTCGAATATCCTTACTTTTGGGGAACCTTCCTATCAAAACAACAGGGAAGGCATCCTGCTCCAAACCCTGACGCTTTATATTTTCAACCTTTTCGATATGACAGAGGCTCAAGTCAAAACACTTAACAAAGAACTGCCCGAACCCGAGAAGAACTGGATCGATGCCATTCCTGAAATTTTCGGTGAAAAATGGAAAGAAGAGGGCCTTCGCAAGGGGATGGAAGAAGGACTCCAACAAGGGCTCCAACAAGGACTCCAACAAGGACTCCAACAAGGAAGGGAATTAGGACTTCAACAAGGGAGGGAAGAAACAATCCAGGAGATCACCATCAAGATACTGAAGCAATTCCCGGATTGGACCGATACGCAAATAGCCGAATTTGTAGGAGCTACAGAAAAATTCGTTCGGCAAATCCGGCGCAAATTGGCAAAGGAAAAATAACCCGTTTTACCGGAATTGCTTTGCGCAATTCCCTACCGCACCAGAGTCACACTGCCGGACAATACGCTGTGTTTCGACGCGCCGTAAAATTCGGCATCGGTATCCAGCAGCCAGACAAATACCCCGGGCGGAAGATCCCTGCCCTGAAAACGCCCGTCCCAGAAGGCGTCGGGCCGGTCGGTCTGGAACACGAGGCTGCCCCACCGGTCGAACAATTGCAGGCGGTAGCGCAGATACAGGCAATGGGACGATACCACAAACACGTCATTTACCCCGTCATCATTGGGAGAAAACACATTGGGTACATATACCGGGCATTCGCCACAGGTGATCACAGTCACTTGCACGCTGTCCAAAAACGTACAAATACCATTGGGCGAAGTGACCGTTACGGTGTACAAGCCGGCATCCGATACGGATATTTCCGGCTGGTTGCGCCCGGTATTCCATTTCCAGGTGGCAAACACCCCTGCGGGTTCCACGGCGAGAGTAATAACACTGTCTCGGCAAAGAATTACATCGGCCGGCAGTTGAGGCGGGTACACTATGCCGATCTGCACCAGCGCCGAATCCGCCGGGCAGCCGTAGGCGCCGCCCACGATATATTGGTAAGCGCCCGGGCTGTCGTCTGCCGGATCGAAGATGTTGTTGCCGGAGCGCAGTGCCGGTATCCAGCTCCCGTCGGTAGAAATTGGATCACCCAGCAGGATACGAAGGTCAAACGGGGTATCGTAATCGCAGCGAGTTGTTGCATTGTCTACGCCGGCAAAGCCGAGGTGTACCGCCACCCGGGCACTGTCGCGAAACACGCAATTTCCGTAAAAAGAACTAACGGTAACGGCATACAGGCCTGCCTCCGACACCTGAATGGCCGCCTGTTGCTGGCCCGAGCTCCACTGGTATGTCGCAAAGGCAGAAGCGGGCTGTACTGCAAGGGTAAGCGCGCTGTCGCGGCAGATGATCGTATCCGGCAGGGGCGCCGGCGGATAGGCCACTCCGATGATCAGCAGCGCCGAGTCGGAGGGGCAGGCGGCCGGACTTTCCACGAGGTAGCGATAGGCGCCGGGGAGATCGGTTGCGGGCCGGAATGTGCTGCCGCCTGAGGGCAGCGCCGGCTCCCAACGCCCGTCGGTGGAGATGTCCGGGCCGAGAAAGGCGCGCAAGTCCTGCGGGCCTGCATCCGCGCAAAGCGTCAGGCTGCTGTCCGCTCCGGCAAAGCCCGCAGGGAAGTAGGGGATAAACGCCTGTCCGCGCGCAGTTTCTCCACAAAAGGTGTACACCCGGCTCTCGGCGAGCCGCATGGCTCGCGTGGCATTGGGTTTTGTATTGCGATAGCGAATCTGGGTGAGGGCGTCGCGAAAATCACCTGCACCGGCCTGTCCACCGTTGAGGAGCGTCAGCCGGCGGGTGTTGTTGCCGGCCACATTGAGGGCAGGTGGCCAGGCGGCGATGGTTAAAAACTCCAGGGGATTGTCTGTAGCGTTAAGGATCTCCACTACCACGGAATCGATCCTTGTTTCGGCAAGCAGCAGGGCGTCGGCGTCCGCAACGGGGCTGTCGCCTGCGCAGAGGCTGTCGGCCCGAAAATCGAGAGAGCCTATAGGCGTCGTGCTATCGTCCGAATCGAGATCGAAGGCAAAGGCGCCCTCGAGCACGACATTGTCCAGTCCGCCCCGGTCGTCGCCCGAGGACAGGAATTCTCCCCGTATTTGCAGCGTATTCAAATTGGACAAGACGGTCCGAAACTGCGCCTGCGTAGGCACTGCGCCGTTGACATTGCCGATGCGCCAGCCTGCATTTTCGCGCAGCAACACATCGTAGTGCGTCCAGGTAGTAGCGGGGTCGTTGGGGGTATTGAACACCAGGGTGGTATTTCCGCCGATCAGGGTCACGTCGGGCCGGTTGGGGTTGGGAGCGGTGGCCGAAGCCGTCAGGTCGAAGCGGAGGTAAGTGCCGTAGGCCGTGCACTTGTTGCCGAGAAATTTGGCGGGCGCCACCCATTGCCAGGTGCCGCCGGTGGAAGCATCAATGGTGCGCACCCACCCGTCCGGATTGCCGCCTGTGGGAAACCAGGTAGGAACGACGCTTTCCGGGTCGCCGGCAGCCCGCCAGCCCTCGTCTCCGGTATCGAAGCGGCTTTCCTGAGAATGGACAAATCCCGGCGCCAGGAAAACCAGAAAAGCGAGAATACAGACAGACTTCATAGACTTGACAGGTGAGGATGCTTTTGCCGTGCAAATCTAATATTGATTTGGTAGCGGGAAAACCGGTCCAAGAAATAAGCATCAAGCGTATAACCTTCGCCGCTGGCTTAAGGCGCCCCATAATTTACATTTTGCTGTTATAGGCCTATCCAAAATAAAAATTTTTTTTTAAAAAAAGGGCGGACTATTAGTTCAATTTAGAAGAATTTTATAAAATTGCGCCACATTTGCATCACACCGCTTTAAATAGTTGTCCACTACCCTGACTGGGGCACTATGTGGAACATGGATTGTTCGAAGTAATGGCAATCTGTTCAGCCAGACACAAAAGTTGAAACCCTTTTAATCTCCCACTTTAATTCGGCTATTTTTTTGTTACGGTAACACTCGTTGCCGTACATGGATTAATATTATAACTCTGGTTCCATAGTAAACTCTTCAAATTGTCACCCTATGAAAAAGATCCTTACCCTTTTGTTCCTGTTTTCCCCCACTCTTTTCCTGCTGAGCCAAACCTGCCCCAACCGAAGCCTCGACTTCGACGGCACGGGCGACTATGTGCAGTCGGCCACGGCACCGGTCAGCGGCAATGCAAATTTCACTCTGGAGGCCCGTTTTATTTGCACCTCTGCCGGCACGGCTTTCCGGCGCTTGTTGGCCTTTGGAGGCAGCAGTACCCGGGTCGAAATCGGAGAAGTGAACGGCCGCCTGGCCTATTACCACCTGAGCAGCGCAGGCACCTACGGACCGGTGCTGGTCAACTCAACCAGCCTGCGCGACGGCAACTGGCACCACCTGGCTCTGGTACGGAACGGCAGCAATATGCTTGTTTACCTCGACTGCGCCCTGGCCAACACCTACAGCTTGGGCAATGGCGTCCTGAACATCAGCAGCTTCCGGGTCGGCAACTGGACCGGCGGCAATACCGCCGTTTCCTGGTGGGACGGCCCTATTGATGAAGTACGCGTATGGAGCACAGTACGCTCAGCGGCGGATATCGAAGGCAGTTGTAGTTGCGGACTCGACGGCAACGAACCCGGGCTCGCCCTGCTCTACAACTTTGATCAGGCTGGAATCAACCCCGGTGGCAATAATGCCGGTCAAACTACCGTACAGGATGAAACCGCCAACAACAACGACGGTACGCTCTTCACCTTCGCCCTTGACGGAAGCACGTCCAACTGGGTGTGCGGGGATCCGAATTTTTCATCCTGCAACAACTGTCCGGCGGATTTCAGCTGGACGGAAGACGACTGCGGAACAGTGCAGTTCACCAACCTTACACAAAACATACCCGGAACACCGCCGTTTGACTATACCTGGGATTTCGGCGATGGGACTAACAGCACACAAACCAACCCAAGCCACACCTATACCGTTCCGGGGACCTACACCGTATGCCTCACCCTCAGCACGGCAACCGGCGTATTCTGCCAGGTTTGTCAGGAGGTAACAGTTACCGGGGACATCACCCCACCTGTGGCTTTTTGCACCTCCAGTTTAAATGTCGCCCTGAATTCCAGTGGCACCTACATCCTCTCTCCTACGGCTGTGGACCAGGGCTCCTTCGACAATTGCACGCCAGTGGAACTGGTCCTTTCCCCCAACAGCTTCACCTGTGCTGATGCCTGTGGTCCAAACGGCCCGGTCGGCCCGCATACCGTGGTGCTGACTGTCATTGACGGAGCGGGCAATACAAGCACCTGCTTTACCCTGGTTACAGTGGAAGACAAACTCGCTCCGGTGGCGCGTTGTCGCAACCTGAATATTTCCATTGCCAACGATAATCCTGTGGTGCTCTTTCCCACAGATGTTGACGACAACTCCTTCGACAATTGCGGGATTGTGAGCATGACGCTCAGTCCTAATACGTTTGACTGTCCCCTACCCTGCCCCGCTGTTCAAACCGTGGTGCTCACCGTGACGGACTGCTCGGGAAATATCGGCACCTGCAGTGCCCAGGTGACGGTTATTGACCAACTTCCCCCGGTATTTATTTCTTGCCCGCCAAGTATTACCATTCCGTGCGAGATCCAACCCAACCCGGTTGCCACCGGGCAGCCGCTTGCAGCGGATAATTGCACCCCTGCAGTTGATCTGAGCCTTTCTGACCAATTCATTGGCGGCAATTGCCCGGGGAGCTACGAAATTCTCCGGGTGTGGACCGCCCTGGACAATTGCGGCAACAGCGCAACTTGTTCGCAATTCATATCGCTAAGGGATTTTCTTGCTCCGCAGCTTACCTGCCCGCCTAACCTGACCATAAACGGCACGGCCACACCAAACGGCTGTTTCGGGTCTTACACGGTTGACGGGGTCAGCGCTGTCGACAACTGCAGTGCCGCTATCACCCTGTCCGGGCAAATGAGCGGCGCCACTACGGGGCCCGTAACGCCTGGAGCAACCGTCACGCTTAACGCCGGCGTAACCACCTTCACCTTTATCGCCGTCGATGAATGCGGCAACTCGGCAGCCTGTACCAGTTCTGTGACGGTGGAATGCGGCATTGGGCCGGTTTGCAGCTGCGGCGGTTTCAGCGACCTTATTATTGACCCGCTGCCTGCCGGCGGCAAAGTGCTGTTTGGTTATTGCGATACTACCATTTACCTGCCCTGCCCGAACGAGGGAATCCTCCTGACCGGCCTCTTTGGCTGCATCGGCGATTGTAACCCGACCAACCTCACCTGGGAACTTCGCGATGCCAGCGGCGCGGTAGTGGGCTCCGGCGCGCTGAGCGGCGCCAATTTCTCCCTCAACATTCCCGGAAGCTTGATCCCCACCCCGGGCGTTTACTATCCTCTTATCCTCAGCGGAACCTGTGGGCAATCGGTGTGCGAGTGCCGGATGTGGTTGTATACGGAACCGTGCAGCTCTGAATGCCAGGACTTTGATGATATGAGCCTGGGCGGATGGGAAGGAAACCAGCAGTACCCGTCCACTACCCTGGGCGCAACCGTTGCTTTGGGTACTCCCGGGCCTTCCGGCGCCAGTACGGATCACCACTTGATCGGCAATGATAAAAGCGGCGCATCGTTGGTCATTAACGGCACGGATTATGCCTTTGACTGGACAACACACGCCGGGGAGTGTTTCTGCTGGGATATGAAAGTGAAGTACGACGCCAACAGTGGCGCTGTAATCCCGATCAATCCGTCCATTTACCTGTACTACAACCCGACCTATCCGAAAACCCCCTATCTCTCCCCTGTTCTGGCTGCGAGTTTTACAGCCAATTACTATGTCACGGAAAATTCGGATTGGGTTCGGATCTGTGCGCCAATTGACTTGTGCGATGCCGGCGGCAACCTGCCGTCGAATGCAACCGGGCAATGGAAAATGTCGGTGGGCAGTGGATGCGCGGACTGGCAAACCCTCCTCCAAAATATCACGCATGTAGGTTTAAAGATAGACTATTACCCCAATCCGGCAGAGATCATTTACTGGGACAACTTCTGCTTTGAACCCTGCCCGCAGGAAAACCTGTTCGATTGTGACTCCCTCATGGCCATGGCAAATCCGGTGGCCCCGTCGCCAAATGTGCCCACCGATGGCTGCTGCTGGGCGGTGGACCTTAAGAACAACACCATCGGCACCAATATTTCCTCCGCTGTGTTTGAGATACTGACACCCGGCGTGGAGTTTTTAACCTTTGGCACCAGCGGCGGGTTCGTTGATCAGAATGCCTTCCTGAATCCGGAACGCCGGCGGAAAATCTCCCATACTTCCGGTGGTATTCCAAACGGAGTCAGCACCGGCGCCGTATCCTTTTGTCTTGATGGGATCACTTCTTCTACACCCAACCCCATTGAGCTTGTGGTGATCTGGAACCAAAGCCTGCCAGGCAGCGCTGAATTCAATATTTGCCGCGATACCTTGCTGCTCAACTGCGGTGAACCACCGTATTCCTGTCCGGAACAATGCCTGACCAATGCCCTGAACATCAGTACCGGCTACGATCCGGTAGCAGGCACTTTGCTCCCGCCAGGCAACTCCGATCCGTTCTGGACTACGGTCAGCGTCCCCGCCTCCTCCAGCCAGGTACCGCCCATGCAAGCCAACATCATCGGTCCGTATGGCTCTGCCTGGGACAACCCCGCCGGCTCACACTGGATCTCGGCTGTTCCCTACAACAACTACAGCATCAACAACTGCACCGCCCATAACTGCACCTGCGAGCCGTTCATCTATCAGCGCTGTTTCTGCCTTTGTGCCAATTCGGAAGTCACCTTTGATTTCGATTTCTGGAGCGACGACGCCGGTGAAGTGGAACTTTGGGATGCCAATAATAATACCGTAGTGGCCAGCCTGGTAAACACCTGCAGCTCTAGCTATAACTTCGGCAACCCGGTCCACGTCAATCAAACCTTATTCCTGATGGAGGGCAGTTATTGCCTGCGTATCAAGCATTGGAATACGCACAAGGTAGCCATGGGCGTAAATCTGAGCGGTACGGTCACGGGATTTGGCCTGCAGCAGGATATTTGTTGCGCGAATCCATTGGGCAGCATCGTCGGCACCAAATACTGGGACAAGGACTGCGATGGCGTACGCGATTTCTACGAGCCCAAATGGCAATACATCGATCCAGGCTTGAGTGGCTGGACCTTTACGCTGACCAGCGACGATCTGGTGCTCACCGCTACCTCCGACGCCAACGGCCAGTTCCACTTCGACAACCTGCCTCCGGGCACCTATACCATCACCGAAACGCCGCAACCTGGCTATACACCGTCCAATCCAAGCGGCGGTGTCGCTACCGTAACCGTCGATCCATACGGCATTGTAGAAATTTCCTTTGGTAACTGCACGGAACCCCTCGACAGCTGCGACATGATCACCGTGGCTGCTGAGGAGGACTCCACCTACAACGGTTGCTGCCACGAGTTGACCATCCACAATCAAAAACCAAATTACTTCAGTTCACTGGAGATTTGTGTGGTCAGTGGCGCAACTATGGGCGCCGTACACCCGGCAAGCGGATGGAGCCTGCAAAATCCGGGCGCTCCTTCGGCCTGGTTGTACCCAAGCAGCGGAATTATTCCGGAGGGCTCTTTCAGTTTGGGGGTACTTTGTCTGGATGAGATTATGGCAGATAATCAGGTTGTGGAAATCAAGTACTACGATTTGAAGGGTACCGTTGTTTGCCGCGACACGCTCACCTTTACCTGTACCGATTGCGTGCAAGCGATTGTCGAATCCGCCTATTGCGAGAACTGGGGCGATTACAAACTCGATTTTTGCATAAAAGCCGGGGAAAACCTGGACTATACAGCCAACTCCGTCACGTTGCTACCGCCACCCGGCGTGACCTTCACACCCAGTGTTTTCTCCTTGCCCGGCCTTGCGCCCGGCGATACCTATTGCACGCTCACGACTACCGTCACCGGCGCCGCCCCCGGCACGCAGGTATGTTTTATGGCAATAATTCATGATCAGGACGTCGCAGTCGGCGAGCCCGACCTGAACTGCTGCGAGAACCCGGCTGAGGTTTGCTTCATCATGCCCGAATGCGACCCCTGCGATCCCGAAACCACCTATGCCACAACCACACAGGCCGAACTTCCGGGCGAAAAGTGCTGCTTTAACATTACGTTGCACAACCCTCCGGGATACTATACCGGCGTCGGCACACAGATCCTCACCCCGGGTGTGGATTTTA
>CAYVDV010000008.1:17082-30761 GCA_964450465.1 uncultured Saprospiraceae bacterium | reverse complement strand
GTTCAGTTGCCAGAATCAACCTGCCCCCGCTGTGCCTGACTCTGCAATAGTTACTCCCCCCTCCTCCAAAAACCGGCCACAGGAACCGGATTGGGCGCCGCAGGCCGTACTTTATGAATGCAACGTCCGCCAATTTTCCGCACAAGGCAACTTTGCCGGTGTGGAAGCGCAACTTCCACGGCTGAAAGAATTGAACGTTGATGTGCTTTGGCTGATGCCAATTCACCCAATTGGCCGGGAAAGACGAAAGGGAGCACTGGGCAGCCCATACTCCGTACAGGACTATTATGGCATTAATCCGGATTACGGCACGCTGCAGGACTTAAAAAAGCTGGTGCGCGCGGTGCATGCACAGAATATGAAAGTCATCCTCGACTGGGTGCCCAACCACACTTCCTGGGATGCCGTGTGGAAACAAAAACACCCGGAATATTACACCAGATATAACGGCGATTTTACCGTGCCGTTAAACGAACACGGCGAGCCGATTCCGGACTGGAGCGATGTATGTGATCTGGACTACGGCAACCCCGAACTTCGAAAAGCAATGATCGAAGCTATGCAATATTGGTTGCGCGAGTGCGATATCGACGGTTTCCGGGTAGATATGGCAGGATTGGTACCCAATGACTTTTGGGCACAAGCGCGGCCCGCGCTCGATTCCATCAAACCCGTGTTTATGTTGGCGGAATGGCAGGATGAACCGGGCCATTTCAAGTCCTGCTTTAATGCAAATTACGGTTGGAAGTGGAAAGACATCACCAAAGATATCTGGGCCGGCAATCAGAACGCCCATGCCCTTGATACGCTGCTGGAGTATCTGAATGACTTTTATCCGGAGGGTTATTACCAGTTGTATTTCACACAGAATCACGACGAAAACACCTGGACAGGAACTGAAGCCGAACTATATGGCGCTTCTGCCGATGCATTTAATGTGCTGGCCTTTACCTGGCAGGGCATGCCTATGCTTTACAATGGCCAGGAAGACGGCCTTTCCCAACGCCTTGGATTTTTTGAAAAGACGCCCATCCATTGGAAAAAATTTGCCAAACAGGATTTCTTTTCCCGTCTGTGTAATCTGCATCATTTCAATCGTGCGGTTTGGGCCGGCAAGGCCGGAGGTGCGCTGAAAAAAATTCCGAATGATGCAGAGGATAAAGTGTACGCCTTTACCCGTGAAAAGGATGGTGACCGTATCGTGGTCATTTTAAATTTAAGTCAGGACAGAACCACCGTAACCCTGCGCCCCGGTAATGACGTAGTCGGGCCATACGCCAATGTTTTTGGGCGAAGCACGTTGCAAATGACCAAAGAGATCACCCTGAATCTGAAGCCTTGGGAATACATGGTATTTTCAAATAAGTAAACCAGCCGGTGCATGTTTAACCCTACGGCGCTTCATCTTATACTACTATTCTTTCGGCTACCGCATCTGAAGGATCAACGGCGGTATCGCTTCCGGCGAATCGTGCAGATCATCCGGCGACTGCGCCTTGCCATTGCACTCGCATTCTTCGCACTTACCATTGGGACTGTTGGTTATGTAGTTATTGAAGGCTTTTCCTGGTTCGACGCGTATTATATGGCGGTGATCACTCTCGCCTCGGTGGGTTTTTCAGAAATTCACCCACTGAGCAATGCCGGGCGCCTGTTTACCACTTTTTTTATCCTGTTCAACATCGGGTTGTTCGCTTACGCCATCTCGACAATAACCAGCATATTTGCCGAAGGCGGTTTCACTAAAATACTCCATGATTTTCGCATGAACCGACGGATTGAAGAATTGGACGGCCACACGATCGTTTGTGGCTACGGCCGGCACGCCACCGAGGTGGCCCAGGAACTTGGCAAACAAGGAATACCTTTTGTAGTCATTGAAAACCGGCATGACCGGGTAGAACAACTACGCCAGCAAACGGATTACTTGTATCTGGAAGGCGATGCCACCGACGACGATGTGCTCGACGAAGCAGGCATCCACCGCGCCACAGCCCTGGTCGTTACCCTGCCCAGTGACGCAGACAACCTGTTTATCACGCTGTCTGCCCGGCAGATCAACCCCAAATTGCGTATTATTTCCAGGGCCAATAACCTGGCAGACGAGATTAAGATCCGCCGGGCAGGCGCCGACCACACGGTTGTACCGGAGCAGATCGGCGGTTTTTATATGGCGACGCTGGTAAACACACCCGATTTGGAGGAGTTTTTTACCCTCTTATCCAACATGGGCCCAAGCAATGTCGTCTTTGAGGAAATTGAGGTCTCCAACCTCAACCCGGTATTTCAGGGAAAAACCATCGCTGAAGGTGGTTTAAATTCCGTCGGCCGGGTTTCTGTAGTAGCGCTCAGATACCCCAACGGCCAATATGAACTTAACCCACCCCCGTCAGCTGTGCTCCGCCCGGATTGGCATATTGTCGTGCTGGGTAATTCGGAACAAATGCGGCACTTCCGGCAAAATGCATTGCGTAAGTTGGAACAAGAAGAGTGACAATTTCCAGATTATACTACATTTGCCCGATCATACCCTCATATCCGGGATAAAAAATGGCCTCTAACGGCTCTTCAAATCATGCGCATCAGCGGTTAACACTAGCCGGACTGATCATCACCTTAGGGATTATTTACGGCGACATCGGTACCTCACCATTGTACGTGATGCGGGCTATTGTCGGTGAAGGAGCCGTGGTGCGGGAAACAATTCTTGGTGCGGTATCCCTGGTTTTCTGGACGCTTACCATTCAAACCACGTTTAAGTACGTCACCCTGGTCCTGCAGGCAGACAACAAAGGGGAGGGCGGTATATTTTCCATGTACACCTTGGTACGGCGCCGCCGTAAATGGCTGCTTTTCCCTGCGATGGTCGGTGGTTGTGCCGTCTTATCGGAGGGGATGATCACGCCGCCTATTTCGGTATCGTCTGCCGTGGAAGGCATTCAGTCGATCGAGCGCTTTCACGAGGCGCACATTCCAATCGTACAGATCACAATCGGTATCATTACCGCACTGTTTCTTTTTCAGCAGTTCGGTACCGCTACCGTAGGCCGTTTTTTCGGCCCGGTCATGCTGGTTTGGTTTTCCATGCTGGGCATTTTAGGCGGAATTGAAGTAATCGGACATTTGCCTGTACTGCAAGCGCTTAGCCCGGTTTACGCGGTAAAGGTGCTCATGCACCACCCGCACGCGCTGGTGTTGATGGGCGCCGTGTTCCTTTGTACGACAGGGGCGGAAGCCCTGTATGCAGATCTTGGACATTGTGGCAAGCAAAACATACGCTACAGTTGGATCTTTGTAAAAACCTGCCTGGTGCTCAATTATCTCGGTCAGGCAGCCTGGTGTCTGCAGTTTGAAGGCAGTCCTTTGCCAGACACCGCCCAAAATCCTTTCTATGGGATCATGCCGACCTGGTTCCTGCCCATGGGAATCGCTATCGCCACGATGGCGGCAATTATTGCAAGCCAGGCGATGATCTCCGGGTCCTTTACCCTGGTCAGCGAGGCGATCCGGCTCAATTTATTGCCGAAGCTTACCGTCATATTCCCCACTCACCTGAAAGGGCAACTCTATGTTCCCGCTGTAAACAGCCTCCTTTGGGCTGGTTGCGTATTCGTAACGATTTATTTCCGGGAAAGCGGTAAAATGGAAGCCGCTTATGGTTTGTCGGTGACGATTACCATGCTCATGTCCACCTTACTGATGTCTAACTTCCTGATCACCAAGCGAGTGGCTTCTCCGCTGATCTGGGCTTTCCTCGTTTGGTATCTGTGCTTTGAAGGCGCCTTTTTCTCTGCCAATTTATTGAAATTCATGGATGGCGGTTTCATCACGGTCGTTATCGCATCCCTCCTGTTCGTCCTGATGATGGTTTGGGTAAAGGCAAAAAAAATCAAACACCGGTTTATTCAAAACGTCCGCACCCGGGATTACCTGGACCAGCTCATCATGCTGAGCAACGATGAAGACATACCCAAGTATGCCACTAACCTGGTTTTCTTAAGCAGCGCTAAAGCGCCGGACAAGGTGGAAGAAAAAATTCTGTACTCCATTCTGCAAACCCAGCCGAAACGCGCCGACGTTTATTGGTTTGTGCATATTGAAGTGACGGACGAGCCGTACACCATGGAGTACAAAGTAAAGATCCTGGCCCCGGATGATGCGTACAAAGTCACCTTCCGCCTTGGCTTCCGGGTGGAACAACGGATGAACCTCTTCCTGAAAAAAGTGGTGGAAGACCTGCTCGAGAACGACGAACTCCATACCCAATCCCGTTATCACGTCAGCCGGACCGAAATGCCGACCGGGGACTTCAAGTTCGTGATTATGCAGGAGTTTCTCTCGCACGAAAATGATCTGCCCATGATGGAACAAATCGTCATGAGTATTTACCTGGGCGTAAAAAGCATCACCGCATCTCCTCAAAACTGGTTTGGTCTGGACAGCGATTCCGTTGAGATCGAGAAGGTGCCGCTTGTACTCCGCCCTGTAAAGGACCTGCGCCTGCGCCGGATCAAATAACGATGAAAATTCTGCTGCTCCGTTTCAGTTCGATTGGCGATATTGTCCTGACCACTCCGGTTATCCGGTGCCTGAAGCAGCAAGCGGGCGCTGAATTGCATTATCTAACCAAAACCGCCTTTGCATCAATCCTGACTCCAAACCCATACCTTGACCGGGTTTTTTCTTTTGAAAAAGAAGTAACGGAGCTCTTGCCCGCGTTACGCCGGGAACGATACGACTGGGTGATTGATTTGCACCACAATCTGCGCAGCGCCCGGGTAAAATGGTCGCTCCGGCGCCCCTCCCGGTCCTTTAACAAGTTGAATTTTGAAAAGTGGTTACTCACTAAAACCGGCGTTGATTTGCTTCCCATTGCCCATATTGTCGAACGGTATATGGCTTGCGTACAACACCTTGGCGTGCAATATGACGGAGAAGGCCTGGATTATTTTATTCCGGAGTCGGAGGAGATAAATTTGTCCGACCTTGCACCCAACCTGGAACCCGGGAATTACGTCGTGTTTGTTATTGGTGCAAATCATGCCACAAAGCGGTTGCCGGATGAGAAGATTGTCGATATTTGTAACGTATTACAGGTTCCGGTGCTCTTGCTGGGTGGCAAGGCAGAAAAGGACCTTGGACAGCAAATTGCAAAGAACGCCGGAGCACATGTACTGAATTGTTGTGGAAATTTAACTTTGCACCAATCCGCCTCCGTTGTGCGGCAGGCTGCCAAGGTGCTTACCCACGATACCGGGTTGATGCATATAGCGGCAGCCTTTCGCAAGGAAATAGTGTCTGTATGGGGAAACACCATCCCGAAGTTCGGCATGTATCCCTTGTATCCGAACGGCATGGACCGCAATACAACGATCGAAACGGAAGGCCTTAAATGCAGGCCATGCTCGAAAATCGGATATGCGCAATGCCCCAAAGGCCACTTTAGATGCATGAATGATCTGGAAATTACCCGTATATATCAGGCCCTGAAATGACCCATACCTTCCAAAAGACTCTTTTTAACAAATTCCTTCCGGCAGGGGAGGAGGCGTTTACCAATTTTACGCTATTTTTCGCGGCAGTAATTAACCCTAATCCGGTTTACTAAAACAATCATTTTATGCACAGCAAAAAACTACTATCCCTGTTTTTCTCTTTATTCCTGGGTGGTGTCCTGTTGGCCCAGGATATTCACTTTACCCAATACTACATGTCACCGATGACCCTCAACCCGGCCATGGCAGGAAAATTTGAGGGAACAGCCCGGATTGGCGGCATTTACCGCGACCAGTGGTCCAGCGTGATCAATGATCCTTACCGGACGCCGTCTGCATGGGTGGATGCACCTGTTATTCGTGGGTTTCGCAAGCAGGACTGGATCGGGGTAGGTTTTATGCTGTATCAGGATAAAGCGGGCGCCGCAGCTCTTTCGCATGGCGCCGCCAAACTGGGCGCTACCTACCACCTGGCCCTGGATAGGAAAGGCAATACCGTACTCTCCGTTGGCGGGCACTATGGCGGTGAACAACGCAAAATTGATATCAATAAGCTGCAGTTTGGCGACGGGTTTAACAACTCCGGCCAGTATGTCCAGACCCAAAGCATGGACAATGGCCGCGTCCTCGGCGATGCCAAGTACAAGGATATCGATGCCGGGGTAGTCTTTTCCGCACGGCTCAACAAGACCATGGATTTCAACATTGGTTTTTCCATGTTCCACTTGACCAAACCGAGCTACAGCCTGATCGGTTCGGGCGGCGGCGGCCCCGGCCCCAATCCCGCACCTTCACAAGGCTATGCCAAATTACCGCGCCGCGCCGTTGCACACGGCCAGTTTAATGTTGCCATTAACGATAAACTGACCTTTAACCCGACCTTTTTGTTCCAAACCATGAGCGGCAACGACGAGATCGTCGTTCAGGCTATGACCGGCTATTTGTTCAATGCGGAGAAAGACATTACCCTTAATATGGGACTTGGATATCGACTAAGCGATGCTGTAAATGTACTGGTTGGAGCAAAAATAAAGGACCTGCGCGTTGGGTTAGCGTACGACATCAATACATCGAGCCTGCGCACGGTCAGCAACTACCGCGGCGGCTTCGAAATTGCCGCTAACTACATCATCAAAATTTACAAACCTGCGGTAGTACGACCCAAAGTGTTGTGCCCCCGTTTTTGATCTCAAGTACTCCATTCCGATAAATTTAAGACTGGACTATGTGTCCGTTCTTTAACACAATAATTATGAAAACCTGCACATATCTGATAGCCGGCGCACTGCTCTTTACCGGTCTGCACCTTGCGGCGCAGCCCCTGAACCGCTCCACGCCGGATGCCATGCTGAAATCCGCCAAAGAAGCGGAATCGAGCGGAAATCCCTACGCCGCGCTCGAATACTACGAGGATCTCTACAAGGAAACAAAAAATCCGGAGTACAACATCAAGGTGGGTTTGCTGAACTACGAGCTGCGCGATTATCAGCGGGCAGAACGCGTTTTAGGCCGGATCGTGCTGCGCGACCGAAAAAACCTGCACCCCGAATTGAAATACTGGTATGCCATGACCCTCAAGCACAACAGCAAATACGCCGATGCAGAGGATATGTTCAATCAGTATATTGCAGATATGCTGGCTGATTCGGCGCTGGCGGCAGCGTCAAAGGTCGAAATTGCCGGTTGCAAACTGGGGCGAAAAGCCAAACAACCGGAAAACCTTCTGGTCAATAACCTGGGGAAAAAGGCAAACAGCCCACAGACGGAGGCCTCGCCATCCTACAGCGGAGGAGAACTGTATTATTCCTCCCTTGCCGCGAAGGAGGTTATTACTCTGGATGGAAAGGAAGGAGACTGGTATGCCAAAATCTATACGGCTGCACCCGCCGGTCAGTCTGGCGGGGAATACGGCGAACCTACACCACTCGGCACCCAAATCAACCGGGAAGACTGGCACCAGGGCAATGTGAGCATCACCCCGGATGGGTCAACCATGTACTTTACCCGGGTGCAGATGGGCAATAATTACATCAAGGAAAGCAAGATCTTCTTTGCCCGGAAAGGGGCCGACGGATGGGGCGCAGCGAATGAAGTGGCCGGCGTCAATGGCGATTATATCGCCAAGCACCCCTGTGAAGGCGAACTTTTTGGCGAAAAGGTGCTGTTTTTCGTTGCCAACATCCCTGGCGGGAAAGGCGGCTTTGATATCTATTATGCACCCAAAAAGTCCGATGGTGTATTCGGTTTGCCCGTCAACCTGGGCGAAGTGATCAATACTCCGGGTGAAGAAGCCAGCCCGTTTTACCAGGATGGCAAATTGTATTTCAGCAGCAACGGGCATCCCAGCATCGGCGGCATGGATGTATTTGAAAGCCAATGGAACGGTTCCGTTTGGAGCACCCCAACGCCGCTCCCTGCAGGCATCAATACCAGTGTTGATGATATTTACTATACCCGCAGCCCGGATGGCATGAGCGGCTTTCTGGTCAGCAACCGGCCCGGACCCAATAACTTAAAAAGCAAGACCTGTTGTGACGATATCTATGCCTGGGAAATCGAACGGATCAAGGTTGAATTGCTCGCCACAACGTTCCGCCTGCGGCGTAAAAACGAAAAGACCAATCCACCGCTGGAAGGCTGCACCGTGCAGGTAATTGACGTGTCGGAAAGAGACCCCCTCAAAATAGATTCGAAAACCAATCCCTCAGCGAATGACTTTGGCTTTACTCTGCTCCCGGAAAAATCCTATATGGTAATTGCCGAGCGGGAAGGCTATACTGCGGATACACTTACGTTTAACACAACGGGGATTAAAAAATCTACAACTGTTGAGAAAAAACTGACGCTGCGCACCAAGCGTCCGCCGAAGCCGCGTGTTGTGCGTCGCGATGAGCCAATCCGCCTGAACAGTATTTACTACGATTTTGACAAGGCGGAAATCCTTCCGGATGCGGAAAAAGACCTTCAGTTTCTGGTCAACCTTATGAATCAGTACCCGGATATGAAGATTGAATTATCCTCCCATACGGATGCGCAGGGGCGCGATGATTACAACGAAAAACTGTCGCAACGCCGGGCTGATAGTGCAAAAGCCTGGATGGTCGCCAAAGGAATTGCCGCTGACCGGATCGTGGCTGTCGGTTACGGAGAGAAATTCATCCTGAACCGCTGCAAAAACGGCGTGGATTGCCCGGATGAGGAACACCGGTTCAACCGGCGTACGGAATTTAAAATCCTTTCCGGCCCGACTTCCATCACTATAGAGGAAGAGGTGCCGCCGGGTGAGGGGGACAATTAAGAGCGTGTTTAAATTTCAGTCACCGGGCTACAAGCGGCAAATTTTGTTTCATGCGTCGTTAAAATTTTCGCCATAGGCACCCGGCTATGTCTGCAAATTTTGCCTTGCTTGAAACAAAATTTGCTCGCTTTCGCTCCGGCACCGAAATTTAAACACGCTCTAAGCCCTTTTTACAGATTATCTCTTTTATTCGAAGAGGCGGCACCCCCAGGTGCCGCCTCTTCACGTTTAAACGGGATACTTTTAACCCGGGGCGATTGATTATTTAGCGTATCAACGCAAATGATCCGGAGACCATTTCACTGCTTCCATCCTGCCACTCCAGCTCCGCCCAAAAGACATATACACCCGGAGCTGCTGTTTTGCCCTGCCATTGACCATCCCAGCCTTCCGCAGGGTTATCCGGCATAATATCTTCACGATCAAGGATAAGAGAGCCCCAGCGGTCGGCAATCCGGAAGGATTTGATCCGAATGATCCCCGCGCCGGCACTCAGGAAAAAGCGGTTGTTCGGCCAGCCTGCATCCGGATTAAAAACCGTTGGTGCATAATAGGGCACGGTCGGGTCGATGCGAATAGTCAACGCATCCGAAAGCACACAACCATTGGGCGCCGTGGCATGAAGCACGAGGTTAGTCGTGGCAAAAAACGGCAGGCAAACCGGCAGGCAATCCAGATCCGAACAGGGTAGGGGAGGCTCCCACTCCAGTGCCAGGGGTTGGAAGTTCAGACTCGGTGCAATACAGGCGCTATCCCCTGCCCGCAAATCCCGGTCGTCGCCAATTGAAAGAAACAGATCTTCGTATTCCAGACTGATTTGGATCACGGAATCGCAACCATTGACGGTAGCATTCGGGATAGTCTCCAGGCCTGATAAATTATTGCGGTCATAACGATTGCCATTCACGATCACAAAACTATCGGGGCAAAGCACTCCCTTGATCTCCTGAAAGGCAATGGGGGCAGGAGTCAACTTCACCTGAATAATACTGTCACATCCATTGGCAGCACCTCCTTCAATTACTTCTTCTCCAATCGTAAAACCCGCATGATACGGCACATTATTCACCCAAATCGTATCGTTGGCACAGACTATCTGTTCCAGTTTTACAACAGCAGGCTTGTAGAACACCAACCTTACCTCAATAATGCTGTCGGCCCCATTGGAAGCGGCTCCGGGCAGCACTTCGGTTCCTTCCGGCATATCAGGCCCGTAGAGATGCCCATTTACGATAATGAGCTGATTGGAGCAAAACGTATCACGAAGTGTGAACACCTGCGCATTTGCATCCTGCCGGAACAAAAGCCCGGCAACCAGCGCAAGCAGGATCCAGCGTAGTTGCAAATTATACATTTTATCTGTGTTTCAAGGGCATTGAAAAGTATCCAGCAAAAATGGATCATCCCGAATTCTTCTAAAAGAAAAACCCGGGATGATCTGTTATTTATTCTGGATACAGTTTAGTTCTTGCGCACGGTCTTTTCAATCTGTTGAATACGCGACTCAAGCGCATTCAGGCGGTCAAGCAGTTGGCCGTTCTCCGTCCGCAGTGTGTCGATTTCACTTTGCTGCTCCTGAATTGCCTTTACAGCCAGCACGCTAAACCCGGCATAATTGAGCGCCATGTAGCGGGTGCCGTCCTGTGCCCTGTTTTCGCCGACCATTTCCGGGAAATACTGCTGAATATCCTGGGCAATAAAGCCTACGGAAACTTTGGCATCTTCTTTTTCCTGTTTGTAGCGGTAGGTCACCGGCTCCAGTTTCAGCATCCGGTCAAGTACCGGCCGCAAACCGTTGATGTCTTTTTTTAAGCGCCGGTCGGAAGGCGTGTAAACCCCGTTGGTGGCAAATGACCCGGCGGGAAGACCGCCCAGTGTACTGTTGTACAGCAATAGCGCGCCTGTTGCCGCATCGACCTGAAACTCCCAGCTGCCCCCGCTGCTGCTATTCTCCAGCATAAAGCCGCCGACGGAATCATCGTGCAGAACTTTAAAGCGTGCATTGCCGGTGTTGAAACCACCTGCACCAATGTTTCCGGTAATACCGTTTACGGTCAGTGTTTTACCGCCTGAGGTAGCCAGGATGATTGAGGAAGAATCACTGGTGGACATGGTAAAGAATCCAGATGCAAAGGAAATATTGGCATCGGGTGTACCTGTACCATCGACAAAACCGAGGATTGGGCCATTCCCCTGGATGCGCACGGCTTCGCCATCTGCCTTGACATGAAGTTTTGCCTGAGGAGCGGGCAAGCCCACTCCGACATTGCCATTCATATTAGAATTGTAAATATTGTTACCCTGGGCCGTCCACAGACCGATACCGGCATTGCCAAACAGGGTATCCAGATTCACCTGGCTGTTTGTTCCCGTGATACTAAGCTTAGTGCCGCTCAGCTTGAGATCTTGCAATTCGTTCGTGGCATCATTGTCGTTGTCACCAGTGTTTTCAATCGTGAAAGTGGGCGCCGTACCGGTGATATTGATACCATTTCCAGCCAGGTAGGAGTTGGGTGTTGCCGTCGGTAATGTTACTGTGCCACCCCCATTGGACAGGCTCAGCTGATCGCCGGCGATGGAGAGCGCCTGAATCTCATTGGTCGGATTGTTATCCGCATCCCCTGTGTTCACGATGGTGAAATTCGGTGCAGTACCAGTGATGTCTATACCAGTCCCGGCATTGTAGTTATTCGATGCGGGGAGGTTTACGGTGCCACCGCCATTAGAGAGACTCAACTGGTTGCCTGCGAGAGATAGGATTTGCAATTCGTTGGTAGCACTCAGATCTCCGGCATTTTCGATAGTCAGGTTAGGCGGAGTTCCAAGGATGTTGATGCCTGTTCCGGCGGAAATGTTGCTGCTTGCACTGAGATCGTTTCCTGGTACCCAAGCCGTGCCGTCCCACTTCAATACCTGGCCGGCTGCGGCGCCCTGCGCGGCAAGGGTGAGGGGTTGCGCCAGCGTACCATTGCCGGTAAACTGGTTGGAGGTTTCAACGGACTGAACACCCCAGTTATCTCCAAAAATATCGTCGGAAGGTCCCCAGTAGGTACCCTGCCATTTCAGCACCTGGCCAAAATTAGCGCCCTGGCTGGCGAGTTCGAGTGGAGTCGCAGCTGTTCCGTTACCGGAAAACTCAAAGGAGGTTTCTACGACCTGAGCACCCCAGTCGTCACCGCCGGTTTCATTTGCCGGCGCCCAGGTTGCCCCGTTCCATTTCAGGATCTGGCCATTCGTAGCACCCTGCGGGGCGATACCCAGCGGGTTACCGGGAGTTCCATCGCCTTCCAGGGTTGCATTGGTGATCGCGACCTGAGTGCCCCAGTTATCGGCCGGACCAGTGCCCGTGTTATCGTCGGAAGGCAGCCATGCGGAGCCATTCCACTTGAGTACCTGGCCATTGGAAGCGCCTTGCTGGGCAATACCCAGGAGATTTCCGGGTGTTCCGTTTCCTTTCAGGGTGAGATCGGTTTGTGCCGTTTGTGCCCCCCAGTTGTCGCCACCGGAATTGTTATCATCAGCAGGCAGCCATGCGGAGCCATTCCATTTGAGTACCTGGCCGTTGGCAGCACCTTGTTGGGCAATGCCCAACGGATTAAGGGTCGTGCCATCGCCGCTCAGGGTAAGGTTGGTATTGGCAGTCTGAGAACCCCAATTATCGCCACCCGAATCATTATCATCAGCTGGCGCCCAAAGCACACCGTTCCATTTCAATACCTGCCCCGTGTTGGCGCTTTGACTGGCAAGCCGCAAGGGGTCCCCAGCAGTACCGCTACCTGCAATTGTAGGGTTGGTCACGGCCAATTCCGTTGGAACCCAGGCGGTGCCATTCCATTTGAGTACTTCTCCGTTTGTAGCGCCCTGCTGGGCAATGCTCAAGGGGTTGAGTGCCGTGCCGTCGCCATCAATCGTTGCGTCGGTAGTAGCCACCTGTGTACCCCAGTCGTCGCCGCCCACATTGTCGGCTGCCGGTGTCCAGGCAGTGCCATCCCATTTCAGGACCTGGCCGTTGCTGGCGCCTTGTTGTGCGATACCCAGCAAACTCCCGGGGGTGCCGTCACCTTTCAGCGTGGGATCGGTTTGTGCCGTTTGTGCGCCCCAGTTATCGCCGCTGCCAACATTATCGGCGGCAGGCGCCCAGGTTGTGCCGTTCCATTTCAGTACCTGGCCATTGGTGGCGTTCTGCTGGGCAATGTTAAGCGGGCTGCCAGGGGCGCCGTTTCCGCTGATTGTAGCCCCGGTTTGAGCCGTTTGAACACCCCAATTATCGCCGCCGCCCAAATCATCCTGAGCCGGCGCCCAGGCAGTACCATTCCATTTCAGTACCTGGCCAGAAAAGGCGCCCATTTGTGAAATCTTGCTGCCGTTGACGGCGGCATTTTGAATGTTTGCCGTAGCGACGGCATTGTTTGCCAGTTCAAAACTGGTTATTACGGATTGCTTGATCTGCAGGTTGTCAAAGGGCCCCGTAATATCGCCATTAGCGATGCTGTTTTCGGTTATGTCATCAAAAGGATTGATGTCACCATTGTTTGCGATCGTGTAGTTATTGCCAGCTGCAATCACATCGATGCCAATACCACCGGTAATGGTGACAGAACCGAGGTTATCGGCAGCGGGCGCCCAAGTGGTTCCGTTCCATTTGAGTACCTGGCCATTGGCGGCGCTCATTTGCGCAATTTTATCACCGGTTACGGCGCCGGAATTGAGTTTGGACGTGACGACAGCGTTCGTGGCAAGTTCTGCTGCACCTACCACTTCCGGTTTGATCTGCAAATTGGAGAACGGGCCACTGACATCGCCGTTGGCGGTGCTGGCTGTGGTAATGTCGTCGCTGGCGTCGGTATCGCCGGTATTATTTATAGTGAAGTTGTTCGATGCTCCGG